>JANWWT010000004.1 GCA_025055675.1 Pseudanabaenaceae cyanobacterium SKYG29 | reverse complement strand
TCGGGATTTAGGGCGAGAATGTCCACCCCAGCGGGCAGAAAAGTCATCAAAGCCAGACGAAAAAAACAAAGACTGAGGCTAACGCCTAGTTAGGTAAATTTCCGATGAAGAGGTTGTGTCTTGACTTGACTCGTAGAGATGAGTCTTTCTTCTCTACTCTAAGTTTCTGTTGTTCCAGGTAGCTCCTTTTTGGGTGGGGGTTAGAAGTAGCACATAAAGCAACTTAGGCTGGAGTTGACCTCTTTATTTGAGAGCAGGCTTTTATGGGCAAGCTACTAGACACCTGCACTAGCAATAGACTTGTGTGTGTTCTGTGATTAATTTGCAGTAGTAGTTATTCTGTTTTAAGGATAACTTTCAACCATCTATCTCCGTAGTTTGCTCTGCAAGCTTTACCTCTCCCTGGCGCAGAATTTGCCACTGGTTCTGCTCCCACTTGACTACAGTGGATGGTTTACCACTGCCAAAAACCCGATCGGGTTCTCCCTCGCCCCAGGCAAATACACTGGGAAAGGTTGCGGCAATTGCACGCATACTTGGCAGTGGGTCTGTACCACTTAGGTTGGCACTCGTGGTGAGTAATGGTCCGGTTTGTTGCAAAATATTAAGGGCAATGGGGAAGGCAGGAATACGTATACCGATCGTGTCTGTTTGGTTGAGGGATCGCCCTAGGGGACTCGCGGGCAAAACAATTGTCAAAGCTCCAGGTAAGTAGTCGCTGACTGCCTTTTCCCAGGCTGGGTGTCTCCCCTCTAGGTAGGGTTGCAGTTCTGTCCAGGTGGCTGCCATAAGAATCAATGGTTTGTGCTGAGGGCGTTGTTTGAGACGATAAATTTGCTCCCCCTGTCCTGGTAAAACGGCTAAGGCGGGGACAGTGTCAGTGGGAAAGGAGACAACAAAACCCGATCGGGCTAAAGCTATTAAACTAGGAGTGTTAACGAGGGGCATCGCTGCTGGCAATTACTTTGTCGTAATAGTGTTGCAATTGTCGGGTGGCGGCTTCCCAGCTCCATTTCTCTGCTTCCAGTCTAGCTTGTTCTCTTAGGGAGGTGGTGTCCTGGGTCAGTACATTCTGGGTAGCTGTGATTAGGCTGTCTTCTTGGTTGGGGTCAAAGAGATAGCCGTTTACACCAGGAGTAACAATATCGGGAATACCGCCTGCTCTGGCTGCTACTACTGGACAACCTGCTGCCATTGCTTCTAATAAAACTAGACCCAATGTTTCTGTGCGGGAGGGAAAGAGAAAGACATCACTGGAGGCAAAGGCACTGGCTAGTTCATCTCCCTGAAGATAGCCAACAAAATAGGTTGGAGTACCGCTGAAAATTTGCTCCAATTCCGATCGGTAGGGACCATCCCCTACTAGTGCCAACCGAGTCCGCGGGATTGCCTTCAGGACTGGTAAGAGGCGTTGGATTTCTTTTTCCGCTGACAGACGACCAACATACAACAGCAAATGATCCTCTGGATGTCCTTGAGTTAGACGGTGCCGCATTTCTAATGCGCGGAAGCGAGGGTGGAATTGTTCTGTATCGACTCCCCGTTGCCAGAGGTCAACTACTTCTACCCCATGGGCTTTCAGTTCTTGCACCATGGCAGTTGAGGTACAGAGGTTGAGGGCAGCACTGTTATGGGCGGTTTTAATCAGTTCCCACATTGTTCCTTCCAAAAAGCCCAACCCGTAGTGTTGTAGGTATTTGGGCAGATGGGTATGGTAGGAGGCTATCAGAGGTACTCTCATTGCTTTGGCAAAAAATAGTCCGCCTAAGCCCAACACTGCAGGGTTGACGACATGGATAATGTCAGGACGAAATTGCTCTAACTTTGCGCCAATGCCAGGATGGGGGATTGCCAGCTTTAGTTCTGGGTAGAGAGGCAAGGGAAAACCAGAAATACCGTAAACCTCTGCGCCTTTGTATTCGCTAATCCCACCAGCGGGGGCAAATACAATCACTTTATCCCCTAACCTCACCAAATATTCCACTGTGTATTTTAGACGAGTGACGATGCCATCAACCTTGGGCACAAAAGTTTCTGTAAAAATAGCAATGCGGCGCATCTGTTCTTGTTGAGCAGGTTGGATTAAAATGATGACACAAAATCTCCCACTTATGCTGGAGTGTTGGCGATGAATTCTTTTACGGTGGCAGCGGAAATTTTAAGTGAACCAGAACTGCGGGCGACCCCTGAGGGGCAAATCCCTGTAACTGGCTTTTTGGTGCAGTTTCCTAGCCTCAGACCAGAAGACCCCCCCAATCGATTGAAAGTCACCTGCTGGCGCAACTTAGCTACAGAAGTCCATGAAAATTACCATCGCGGTGATCACGTCCTCATTGAGGGCAGACTGCAAATGAACTTGGTCGATCGGGGTAACTACAAGGAGAAGGTGGCGGAACTAGTGGCGCAACGGGTGTATCCCTTAGGAAAATCCTTACCCAGAACTGCCGCAGTGGCTGAGCCTGCTTCTACCTACAGCCCTGGTGGGGTAGAAACGGATGTCTATGACTTACCCCCTATGCCAGAATTACCGCCCGATGAGGTACCTTTCTAGCCTAGGACTGGCTATTTTCCTATCGTTGGGCTGTAGTACCAGGGATGAGGAACCTCAAAGGGCGTTAGAGGTTGTCACTTTGCTATGCCGTTCCCAGGTGGCTTTCTATGTGGAAAAGGGACGATTGACCGATCGTCTAGCCGACTTGCAAATTGAGTGGCTTAACCTCAGCCAAACTACACCGAATTATCACTACACTGTACAGCTCCTGGCAGGGGGCGAAGTAACAGGGGCAGCTACTATAGCCAGGCACAAGAATAAGCAATTACATTTTGTCGGAATTGTGGGGAAAGCTAAAGGCAATGACACATTTCGGACAATCATTTGTCAAGGGCAAACATTACCTCCGAGGGTGTTAGATTTTAGAGATTGCCCGCCAGGGTTGGAGTTAGCGGCTAGTGGTATAAATTAACTTTGGCGCTTACAAATGACTTAATGGCAACAGCAATTCTCTTGATTTCCTGTCCCGATCAGCGGGGTCTGGTAGCAAAAATTTCTAACTGGGTGTTTGCCCATAACGGTAATGTGATTGATGCCGACCAGCATGTTGACCAAGAAGCAGGTTTATTCCTAATGCGCTTGGAATGGGATTTGACAGATTTTAGTCTTCCCAGGGAAACCATAGCAGCAGAATTTCAACAGTTGGCAGAAGCTATCGGTTTAAGTTGGCAGTTGCATTTTTCCGATCGGATTCCCCGCCTAGCTATTTTTGTCTCTAAGCAGGATCATTGTTTGTATGACCTAATTTTGCGTCAGAAAGCGGGGGAAATCAATGCCCAGATTCCTGTTGTCATCAGCAACCATACTACCCTAGAGCCTATTGCCCATGACTTTAATATTAATTTCCACCACATCCCTATCACCCCTGATACAAAATTACAACGGGAAAAAGAGCAGCTGGAGCTATTGCGCCAATATCAAATTGATCTGGTGGTGTTAGCTAAATATATGCAAATTCTCAGCACTAACTTTCTCCAACAATTTCCAGAGGTCATCAATATTCACCACTCCTTTCTGCCAGCCTTCCCAGGTGCTAACCCCTACCAGCGTGCCCACCAGCGGGGGGTAAAAATTATCGGTGCCACTGCCCACTATGTCACGGAAGACTTGGATGAGGGTCCAATCATTGAACAGGATGTCATTAGGGTTTCTCACCGCGATACCGTTGCTTCCCTGATCCGTAAGGGCAGAGACTTGGAACGCATAGTGTTGGCACGGGCAGTGCGATTGCATCTGGAACGACGTGTCCTAACCTACGGACAGCCAGAAGCGCGGCGGACAGTGGTATTTGAGTAATTCAGCACTAAGGTCTAGGCTACGGGGCACAAACTGTCCTATATTGGTAATATTAAGAAATTTCAAGCAAAAGCTGGGGAGTAAGGTGCATGGGTCAAGTCAGTCGTATTATGCTGGGACTGCACATCGCGTCTATGGTGTTTGGGGTGCTGGGACTGCTGTGGGTATTGCCTAATCCTGACTTTGTAGCGCACCTTTCGGAGTTTGGTATGCAGATTTTTGCCTGGGGTATGACGGGTGGCGGCGCAGTCTATATCATTCTAGGGGCGATTGCAGTGGCTCTCTACGGTTGGCAGACGGTGGGAGGAAATCGCTTGTTGACTTTTGCTTTACCAGCTATTTTCCTCTCCCTGGGCAGTGAATTGCTAGGCACAAGTACGGGTTTTCCCTTTGGACACTATGCCTACCTGGAGGGGCTGGGCTACAAGATTGCCGGATTGGTACCCTTTACTATCCCTCTGTCCTGGTTCTACATGGGGTTTGTCTGCTACCTGCTGGGACGGGCAGCCCTCGCTGCTAAGGGGATTAACGGACTGGCTCAGCTGATTGGCGGAATCACGATCGGGGCAGTGCTTCTGACAGCTTGGGATTTTGTGCTTGACCCAGCCATGAGTCAGGCTAGTTATCCCTTCTGGGAGTTTCAGGATGGGGGAGAATTTTTTGGGATGCCCTATCGCAACCTCACGGGCTGGCTGGGTACAGGAGCGCTGTTTATGGCGGTGGCTTCTCTGTTTTGGCGGACAGAGCCTGTGTATCTCAGCCGTTCCCAGTTGCTGTTTCCCCTGACGGTGTACTTGGTCAATTTTGCTTTCGGTGCTAGTATTACGCTTTTACAGCTGGGGACTGGATTTCTATTACCTACATTGTTGGCTGTTGTACTAGGTGTAATTCCTGCTATCTTCCTCGTTTGCCTAGTCCCTGCTACCCCTACCTCCGCTGTTAGGTTAGATTCTCCTGTAGCGATCGGTCTACCAGAATGATCACCCTTAGGGTCAATGGAGAAAAGCGGGAATGCCCGCCCCAACTGAGTCTCAGTCAAGCGCTACAGTTCTGGGGGATTAACCCACGCCTAGTGGCGGTGGAATACAATGGAGAGATACTCCATCGCCAATTTTGGGAGACAACGATTTTGCAGCAAGATGACCGCTTAGAAGTGGTGACGATTGTGGGAGGGGGCTGAATGGGTAGTACACCGATCATTGCCATTCTGGATTTTGGCTCCCAGTACTCGGAGCTGATTGCACGGCGAATTCGCGAAACTCAAGTTTATTCGGAGGTGCTACCTTACACTACACCGGCGACTAAGTTGTTGGCGCTGGGGGCAAAGGGTATTGTCCTATCGGGGGGACCGAACTCCGTCTACGATGCGGGAGCGCCTGCTTGCGATGAACAAATCTGGGATTTGGGCATTCCGGTTTTGGGGGTATGCTACGGGATGCAGTTAATGGTGCAAGCGCTGGGCGGAAAGGTGGTCAAATCCGATCGGGGAGAATATGGCAGAGCGCCCTTGACGATCGATGACCCCACTGACCTCCTGACTAACGTGGAGGATGGCACTACCATGTGGATGAGTCATGGCGACTCGGTGGAGGTATTGCCCCCTGGTTTTTCCCGCCTTGCCCACACCGATAATACACCCTACGCGGCAATTGTCCATCACGGCAAGCGTCTCTACGGTGTGCAGTTTCACCCCGAAGTGCAACACTCGGTGGGGGGAATGGCAGTTATCCGCAATTTCGTCTATCACATCTGTGGCTGTGAACCGACCTGGACAACGGATGCCTTTATCGAAGAGGCAATTATAGACATCCGCCAGCAGGTAGGGGATAAGCGGGTGTTGTTGGCGCTGTCAGGGGGAGTGGACTCCTCTACTTTGGCGTTTTTGTTGCACCGGGCAATCGGGGATCGGCTGACCTGCATGTTCATTGACCAGGGCTTCATGCGCAAACAGGAGCCAGAACGATTGTTGAAGCTGTTTGAGGAGCAGTTCCACATTCCAGTGGAGTATGTCAATGCCAGTGCCCGCTTTTTAGCCCGGCTGAAGGGAGTAACTGACCCAGAGGAGAAACGGAAACGGATTGGCTATGAGTTTATTAAGGTTTTCGAGGAGGAGTCCCAGCGGCTAGGTCCCTTTGACTTTCTTGCCCAGGGAACGCTTTATCCTGATGTGATTGAGTCGGCGGGCACAAATGTGGACCCTGTAACGGGTAAGCGGATCGCGGTCAAAATTAAAAGTCATCACAATGTGGGTGGGTTGCCCCCTAATCTCAGGTTTGTGTTGGTAGAGCCTTTACGCAAGTTGTTCAAGGATGAGGTGCGCAAAGTAGGTAAAGCCCTGGGTCTGCCGGATGAAATTGTTCGCCGCCAACCTTTTCCCGGTCCTGGTCTAGCCATTCGCATCATTGGGGAAGTCACTCCTGAACGTCTGGAAATGCTCAGGGAAGCGGATATGATTTTGCGGCAGGAAATCAACCGATCGGGTCTCTATAATTCTCTGTGGCAGGCGTTTGCGGTTTTGTTGCCGACAATTCGCACAGTGGGGGTGATGGGGGACAGGCGTACCTACGCCCATCCTGTAGTTCTGCGCTTTGTCACCAGTGAGGACGGTATGACAGCGGACTGGGCAAAGATTCCCTACTCTGTCCTAGAGACAATTTCTAATCGCATTGTCAATGAAGTCCCTGGTATTAACCGCGTTGTTTTGGATATTACCTCCAAACCCCCTGGCACGATCGAGTGGGAATAGGGCATGGGGGAGTTTTTTCGTACCTACAGCTTTTTGTTTGTCTCTGTATTTGGGGAGTTTTTTCGTACCTACAGCTTTTTGTTTGTCTCTGTATTTTTGGGTGCAATTTTGGGGCTGTCCCTCTACCTACCCCTCATGGGGGGTCAACTATCCTTAGCCACACCTGGTTTCTACAGCATCGGGGGTTACACAGCCGCTATTTTATCTACCAGAATTTTCCCCCAATCCTCTCCCTTTCCCCTTGTCTATGTCTTAGTAGAAATTTTGTTGGGGGGGGTTCTAGCAGGACTATCTGCTCTATTAGTTGGTATACCCTCCTTAAGATTAAGGGGAATTTACTTTGCCATTGCCACGATCGCTTTTGTGGAAGTTTTGCGTGTGTTAGCTCTTACCTTAGACATTACAGGCAAAGCTATAGGTATCAGCAATATTCCCCAGCCCTTTGACAATACATTGGGTTATTTGTGGTTAGTATTACCGCTCCTGACAGCAGCGATCGCTATGACAATTTATATAGAGAAAGCAAGGATGGGTAGGGCACTAAGAGCAATCCGATCGGATGAAATTGCTGCCCAGGCAGTGGGTATCAACAGCAACTACTATAAGATATTTTCTTTCACCTTGGGGGCAATTCTGGCAGGTGTAGCAGGGGCAATCAGCGCCCATTTTTTGAACACTTGGAATCCCCGCCAGGGTAGTTTTGACAGCAGTATTACCCAACTTGCCTTTGTGATTATTGGTGGCTCCCGCAGTGTCTGGGGTCCCGTGCTGGGGGGTATATTTTTGACCGCCCTCCCCGAAATTTTGCGCCAGCTTGGTGGTGTAACTTTCTTCCCTCCCTTTCTCAGTCAGTTTTTCCGCGAAGGCAGACTAATTATCTTTGGTTTGTTGCTAATACTGGGCAGCATTTATTTCCCCCAGGGCTTAGTCCGACCACAACCTAGACCTTGAACTGTTTAGTCGCTTCCTGTAAAGATTGCGCCAGTTCTAACAACCTACTAAAGGAGTCTGCTACACTCTCAGATTTTTGCGCTGTCTCTTCGGCAATCTTATATACAGCTTCCACTGTCTTTTGCACCTTCTGGGATGTGGTTAACTGCTCTGTGGCTGCTGAGGCAATCTCTCTGACTAGTTGTCCAATCTGCTTACTGACTGCCGCAATTTGTTGCAATTTTTGCCGGGACTCTTCTACCAATTTTGTTCCCTCTACTACCTGATCCGTCCCCTCTTCCATTGCCACTACTACCTCTCTGGTTTGGGTTTGAATCTCTTCCACCAGTTGTTCAATTTCCGCCGTCGCTGTGGCTGACTGTTCTGCCAGACTCCGCACTTCATCGGCAACAACACCAAAACCACGTCCTGCTTCCCCTGCCCGTGCTGCCTCGATCGCGGCATTCAGAGCTAGCAAATTAGTCTGAGAGGCGAACTCACTGATCAGGTTCACCACCTTGGAAATCTTCTGGGAGGCTTCCCCCAGTCGTTTTACCTTCTTCGCTGTCTCTGAAACCGTCTCCCGAATGGACGAGATACCCTCCACTGTTCGATTCATGGCTTGGTCGCCCTCTGCCACCACTGTAGTCGCCATTTCTACTTGCTCCTGTGCCATCCGTGCCCGATCGGTCACCCCTTTGCTGGAAGCAGCTAGTTCTGACAGAATATAGGTTGATGTTTTCAAACCCTGTACCTGTTCCAGATACTCTTCCACAATTCCTCTGATCGACTCCTCGTTTTCCTGGGAAGTGGCAAATACCGAAGCCGCTGTTACTTGCACTTGCTGCACAATCTGCCGCAGACTGCGAATGATTGCATTGTAGGAGTCAGCGATCGTGCCAATCTCATCGGGAGTTACCTTTGCCCGCACTGTCAAGTCCCCCCTACTGACAGGGTCAACTTCCAGCAGGAGTTCCAAAGCACGTTTTTGCAAAAACTCTTTTGCCTCCTGTTGTTCTCTTGCCAGTTGTTCTGCCTCTAGTCTTGCTTCTTGGCGGGCAATTTCTATCCGTTCTACTTCTTTCTCTTTCTCTTCTAACAACTCCTTCAGCTGTTCCGCCAGACTGTTGATATTTTGACCGAGGACTGCTAGTTCGTCTTCCCCTTTTACTGCAACCCTAGCATCCAAGTTACCTGCTCCAAGCAATTTTACCACTTCCGTTGCTGCTAACAAGGGCTGGATGAATCTATCCACCGCATAGGAAATAGCTACTGTTACAGTAATAGTCGCCCCTATAGTACCCAAAATAAAAAGCAACTGCATGCGGTATAGAGGAGCAAAAACCTCACTTTCTTTAGTAATAATTGCTAAGGACCAGCCTAAGTCTCCCCGTAACTGATAGGGAGTACCCACTGCCCATTCTCCCAAGAACTTGAGGGAAGAGTTTTTTGCTAAGCTCTCCCAGGTGGGAATGATCTCTGTCACTGGCTTGCCCACCAGCTCTGAACGAGAGGATACCAAAATGTTGCCCTTTTCCTCTACCACCAAATAGTCTTTCCTGTCACTCTCTTTCAGACGTATTAGTTGATCATCCAAAACCTTGGGATTAACTGACCCCAGTAAAATGCCGACTACCTCTTGATTCCAATTCCTCACTAGCCTGGCAATATAAATCTCCGCCTGTGGGTTATCTTTATTCTTAGTAAATCTGACTTCTAGGATTGGCTTTTCGTTTGCCAATGCTTTTTGGAAATAGCTCTCCTGGCTGTGGTTCCTAGGGATAACATTTTTGCTGTAGAATTGAGGGTTACCGCTAGTGTCAATGAATTGCAGGGAAACAAATCCACCTTCCGAACCATCCACGAAGTCCTGCAGTGCCTGGGCCTTTTGCTGAACTGTTAGAGATTTACTGACGGACTCTACACGAAACAGACGCAAGCGCGACAAGGGTTGGAAGTCTGCTAGCCGTTCTTTAATTACCAACTCTAGCTTTTCGCCATCATCCCTAGCTTGTGCCCTCTGGCTCTGCAGGATAATTTGTTCTAGCTCATAGGATACAAATGCGTATACACTAGCAGCAGCAGTAGTAATTAGAACTAGGGTAACGCCCACCGTGAAGGCACTAGCTTTGTTGCGGATACTACTAAAAAATTTCCTCAGCCCACCTGGGGAGCTGGGTTCGGGTCTAGATTGACCAGGCTTGAGTACACCTGCAGTAATATCAACGACTTCGGGCTTGTTTTCGGTGAGCATAGGTGAGCAATTTTAGTAGAATCCTCTCGGAATCTTACCACACAATTAAAAGGTATGGCTAATGTTAAGTTTTTCCCTAGTTGCTAGTCCCAGTGGTAGATGTTCTCTAGGCGACAGCTGTGGCAGCGGGGAATTTTGCTAGGATAGGGGCGCATAAGAATTCGCTGACTGACTATGCAAGACCAACTACTGTCCCTGCTCAAATCCTATAGTGGCTCTGTGGATTACTTAGAATTACGCTTGGAAGAAAGTGAATCTACGCTTATTTCCTTTCAAGGTAAAGAACTCAATGCCGTCGATCGTTCTATAGGTCTGACTGGTGGTATTCGTGCCTGTTATCGGGGGGGCTGGAGTTTTGTAACATTTAACAGTCTGGAGAATATCACCGATCGGATGGAAGCTGCTATCAGCCAAGCTCAGTTGGTAGGCAAAGAACAAACCCAGCTGGCAGAAGTTGCACCCGTGGTGGATACGGTGAAGGCAGATATTAAGGATGACCCCAGGGGCTACAGTCTAAAAGAGAAGAAGGAATTGCTCGGCTATTACAATGATTTGCTGTTGCGGTATGACGATCGCATCCAAACGACGATGACTACTTACCGCGATCGCTTTGCCACTACTTATTTTGTGAATTCTTTGGGTACAGCTATTTGTCAAGAACGCTTGGATATATCGGGACGGTTTGGTGTGGTTGCCCGCAATGGAGTGGTCAGACAGGGATTTGAGTCCTTGCACTCCCGCTCGGACTACGGTGTGTTGCGTCATAAAGAAGAGGTGGTGCTAGCAGCGGCAAAAAGAGCGATCGAGCAACTAGAGGCTAAACCTGTAAAAGGGGGACAATACACGGTCATTCTTGATCCCTATCTGGCAGGGGTGTTTATCCATGAAGCCTTTGGTCATCTGTCAGAAGCGGATTTTGTCTATGAAAACCCTCGTCTCCAGGAAATTCTCACCCTAGGCAAACCGATCGCTAATCCTGCTCTGAACGTAGTTGATGATGCCACCCTACCCGACCTGCCAGGCACCATGAACTATGACGATGAAGGAGTACCAGGACAACGGAAGTATCTAATTAAAGAGGGTATTCTCACCCAAAGGTTACATAACCTAGAGACGGCGGGCAAGATGCAAGAAGCCCCCACAGGCAACGCCAGAGTGTTGAATGCCTCCTATCCCCCCATTGTGCGTATGACTAACACAGCGATCGAGGCTGGGTCTTACAGCTTTGCCGATATGGTGAAAGATATTGACCTTGGTGTCTATGCTATCAAGATGCTGGGGGGACAGACAAATGGGGAGATGTTTACCTTTGCGGCGGCAGCTGGCTATATGATTCGCAATGGCGAAATTGCCGAACCTGTGAGCGATATTACCTTGAGTGGTAACGTCTTCCAAACTTTGAAGGATATTGATGCCATCGGCAACGACACCCAATTTGCCTACGGCGGCTGCGGTAAGGCTGATCAAATCGGTCTGCCAGTGAGTGTGGGCGGTCCCCATGTGCGCATTCGCAATGTTGTAGTCGGCGGTAGATGAGCTGGTTGTCGGGTTTCCCTCTGCTGGTTATCTCTTGGTGCCAGCTCTCCCCTGGTCTGAGTTGGTAATGGCAGCTTACCGCTAAACTTGACTTACAAATACGCCCCGATGTCATTGATCTTGATCGGCACCGATCGGTGGTGGGCTGCTATCGCCGCCAAGGCACAAGGTTGGCTCCTACGAGAACTGGCTACTGGCTTGCCCCCGTCATGCTGACCTGTTTTGATGGGGTGGAACCTGACAACATGGTCCCCTCACCTACCGAAGCCTACAAAAGAGGACTAGCGATCGGACAGAACAACACTCCTGCGGCCGACCTGGTTAACCTTTATGATGAAGATGGGTTCTATTACGGTTGGGAACTATCTTTGCGAGGTTACATTGCTGCGGGAAAACCTGTATTTGCCTCTGAATACACAGACCTCCCCCATAATCGTCAATCCCAGCAACTAGGCTTTAGTGCAATTTGCACACACTGCAACCTCGATGCCTGGTTACAAACCTGTCCCCCTCACCGCCAAAAACCAAGCTTTACAGACAAGGGTATGATTAAAGGGAAACTATCCTCTAGTGTTTATGACTACTGTGCCCTTTGTTTTATTGCAAAACCGCCTTACCTACCAGGGACGTAAATACAAAATTCGCATCGATCGGTTACAACTGCCCAACGGCAAAGAGGGGGAATACGAGTATATTGTCCATCCGGGAGCAGCCATGGTTGTACCTGTGACGGCAGAGGGCAAACTAGTGATGATCAAACAATATCGCTTTGCTGTGCAACGGTATCTCTTGGAATTTCCCGCTGGCACCCTAGAACCAGCAGAGGACCCAGAAACTACTATCAAACGAGAAATAGAAGAAGAAACGGGTTATCGTGCCCACAGTTGGCAAAAGTTAGGCGCGTTCTTCCTCTGTCCTGGTTATTCTGATGAGGTCATTCATGTCTATCTGGCAAAGGACTTAGAAAAATTGGCAGAACAACCCAGCGGCGATGAGGATGAAGACATTACAGTACAGTTATACGATCGGGAGCAGATCGAAGACCTCATTCACAGTGGGGGGGATTGCCCTACCTTAGTTGACAGTAAGAGCATCACAGCTTGGCACATGGCATTGAGGTATTTAGACAGTTAAACATTTGTTGGCTAGGTAACTGACAGTTACTGATCGGCAGTAGCATGATAATAGAGAGCACTAGAATTACTTACCCGTTGACCGTATGAGAATCGGTGTCCCCAAGGAAATTAAAGACCAAGAATTTAGAGTGGCACTCACCCCAGGGGCAGTGGGACAGCTAGTAGCTAAGGGGCACCAGGTCACGATCGAGAGGGGGGCGGGGGCAGGGGCTGGTTTTAGTGACCAGGATTACCAAAGACAGGGGGCAGCAATTGCTACGACACCCGAGGAAATCTTTGCCCAGGAGTTAGTCTTGAAGGTAAAGGAACCCCTGCCCCAGGAATACAAGTGGTTGCATGATCGCCTGATTCTCTTTACCTACCTGCATCTGGCAGCGAGTCGGGAGTTAACGGTCGCTTTACTGGAGAGTGGCTGTAGTGCCTTTGCCTACGAGACGGTGCAGTTAGACAACGGGCAACTACCGCTCCTAACGCCAATGAGTATGATTGCGGGACGGTTGGCAACCCAGTTTGGCAGTCACCTCCTCACTAAGCAGCAGGGGGGTATGGGACTACTGTTGGGTGGCATTCCAGGAGTGAGACCCGGACGGGTGGTCATTTTGGGTGGGGGGACAGTCGGCACGGAAGCGGCCAAGATAGCGGTGGGTTTGGGGGCAAGGGTGCAAATTCTGGACATCAGTATCGATCGGCTCAACGAACTATCCCAGCTGTTTGGTGCGCGGGTGGAATTGTTGTACAGCAATCCCAGCACGATCAGTGAAGTCATTCCCGCGGCGGATTTGGTAATTGGGGCGGTGCTAGTGCCAGGGCAGAGAGCGCCAGTTTTGGTGTCCCGGGAATTAGTCAGGCAAATGCAGCCAGGGGCAGTGATTGTCGATGTGGCAGTAGACCAAGGGGGCTGTATTGCCACAGTTAGACCGACGAGTCACAGTCAGCCTACCTATGTAGAAGAGGGGGTTTTACACTACGGTGTACCCAATATGCCGGGGGCGGTACCCTGGACAGCAACCCAAGCCCTTGTCAATGCCACCCTTCCCTATGTTCTGCAGTTGGCAGAAGGGTTAGACTACCTCGATCGTTATCCCATCCTCAAACGGGGGTTAAACATCTATCAGAAAAAGATTGTCCATCCTGTCATTGCCCAGGTGTTTCCCGATCTTGCGAGTTGGGAGGGTCTGAGCGACCACTGAGACGTTGATAGACGGTGACCAGACTGTCCCGATCGCCCACATTGCCAGGGAAGAGCACTACAGGTAAGTTCGGGAAGCGGGGATGGTGGGAATCTGTGCGCACCACTGACACCCCAGGTAGAATTTGCCCCAGTAGACGCACTGCCCGCAAAGCCAGACCCTTGCTCAAAACATCGTTGGAAGTGATGCCGCCCTTACTGATAAGAAAGCCAATGCCAGGGGGCAAGTTAGCCACAATCGCCATCAGTAAATCTGACACTCTTTCCCCAAAAGCTAGTCTTGCTGCTAAGTCAGTAAAGGTAATTTCTTGCCGACTGGTGAAGATAACAGGTGTCAAGCCTTGCTGTAGGCTGGTTTGTACTTTTTCCAAAACTTCCTGCTGCAATGAGGCAAATTCATTGTGTAAAAGACGTTCCACTTGTACTGGAATTGGTTGCACTGAGTTCAACTCCAGGAGAGCTGCCAATTGGGTCGTCGTCTTTTTGACGTGAGAACCCACTAGTATCACTCCCGTGCTATTGACATGCCTTCCCATCTCCTCTGGGGCAATAGGTTGGGGGGGTAACTGCGCCAAAGCCGTCAGCAAACTAGCGGCACTCCGAAACAAAAAGCGCTTGCCTTCTGCACTGACAGTCAAAACATCCTGGGCAAACCGATCGAGGTCACTTTGTTCCTTGGCATCTACTACCACACAAACATTCCCTTGCAGTTGTCGTAGTTTGTCCTGCAACCCCGCTCGCACATCCTCTAACAAAAACCGCACCACCTGTTCCGCCTTGATGCGTCCTTTAGTCTTTTCCTCCACGTAGGCAGGTAAATAGCTGGTGGAATAACCAAACACTGAATCCTTGGCAAACTCCGTCAAATGGGTAGGTGTAGGTACACCGTCAACCATCAGGTAGTGCACACTATTTTCTGTAAATCTCCCCCCCTCAAAAAAGGCAGGTACTAAGAAATGGGCATCAAAGGTTCCCAACTCCGCTGCTATCACATCCGTTTCAATGGGGTAATGTCCCCGCAAGGTGGAATCCGATCGGCTGACAATTAGAAACCGCTCTACTCCCTCTTCCCGCAGCACCTCCCGCAAGTTTTGACAGACCGACCTGGTGATAGCAGCCGCCCGATCGGGGGGCACTGCCCGCGTATTGGTCAAGACAAAAAATAGAGGGGAGTTATCCTTGACACCCAGTCTGAGGGTTTCTTTATCCCACTGGGTCAGTAATAGGCAACTGTGGACAGTTTGGCAACCTGTGGGGTCATCATCCAACACAATAACTAGAGGGCGTACCATCAGGGATTCTTGACGATTTGTTTAATGATAGCCTTAAACTGAGCTAGGGAGAGACACAGGGAGCATGAATTTAGAGGAACAGCTGCTGTCGGGGCAAATTCTCAAAAAAGAAAACCTCTCCTTTGTCTTGCTCCTAATTACGATAATTGTGCTGCTCAGCGCAGCCATTGTGGCAGAGGTAGAACCTAGTTTTACTTTTCCCGATGCCCTCTGGTGGAGTATTGTCACTTTAACAACCGTCGGTTATGGCGATCTAGCGCCCAAAACTCTACTAGGTCGCTTAATTGCCGTGGTCATTATGATCTTGGGCATTGGGTTGCTCACAACTGCTAGTATTACCATCAGCGCTATTGTGGCTAGCACCCTTATCAATCGTCGCCTCAAGGAAGAACAGGGGATGAACTCCTACCAGTTTGAAAATCACATCATCTTTTGTGAATGGAACTACCGTGTCCGTTCTATTCTCCTGCAATTCCGCAGTACCCCCGCCACCAAAAATACCCCCATTGTCCTTATCTCCGATACAGAACGGCGACCGATCGAAGACCGTAATCTCTTCTTTATTCGGGGGGGAGTGACGGATGAAACCCTGCAGAGGGCAAACATCCAGCAAGCCAGTACTGTCATTATCCTGGGCGACGATCGCCTCGACCCTGAAGCCAGAGATGCCAAAGTTGTTCTCTCTACCCTGACGGTGGAAAGCTTGAACCCGCATGTCTATACGATCGTGGAACTCTCCGATCAGCGCTACCTACAGCATTGCCAGCGCGCCAACGCCGATGAAATCATCGTTAGAAGTGACCTAAGTGCCATGCTCATCTGTCAAGCCGCCCTCAATCATGGCATCAGCAGACTGTTTAATGAACTTCTCTCCCCCGCCATTGGCAATCATACCTATATCACTCCCGTTCCTCCTGAACTAGTGGGTAAAACAGTTTTAGAATCTATGCCCATTTTGAAAGCCACTCGTAACAGTACCCTCATTGGTATTCAAACTGCTACAGGGGAAGTCCTCTGCAACCCTGACTGTGATTACTGCTTGCACCCCCAAGACCACCTAGTCTTAATTATGAAGGAATTCCAAAGCCCTGGCGGACATAACCTCTAGTTAACTCAACCTTTACATAGGCTTAACTTTCGGGGTCTATCCTAATAGGTAACTGAGTTAAGGTACTGAGGCTGAGTTGAGTATAGGCTCGACCAGTTTAGGTAGCTGTATTCATCAATACCCTTAACAAAATTTTTACACTGTCAACTTTAGTTTGAGAGGAAACTCCATGTCCGACTTATCCCGCAGGCAGTTACTCGCGTTTTTTGGCGTGGGTGTAGGTACTGCTGTACTCTCTGATGTTGTGGGTGAACAATTTTTGGGTGCCTCTGCCCAATCGGTTAGCGGCTTGAAACTTACCCCTGTACGCCTACCCAGTCCCCTGCCTATTTATCGTACTACTCCTTCCTTCCTGCCTACAGGTTTTGGTGGACAAGGGCGCACGATCGAACCCTCCAGTGATGGTAGACTTGATAGCTACACTGTCCTCGATGATGTAACTGTTCCCCCTGAATTTGAGTATTACACTATTTTGACCTGGGGCGATCGGGTATTTCCCAACCCAGAAGAGTACTGGGGCTTCAATGCCGACTTCAATGGCTACATTCCCATCAACGGCAATGTCGACGGCTGGCTGGTAACTAATCATGAATATATTGGCTATCCCTTCCACCCCCTAGCGCCTGCTACCAGTGCTGACCTCAACTCCCCTGAATTTCCTGATGCCTTTGAACCAGTAGTAGGCTTCCGTCTGCCTAGGGCTGCCAGCCTGAGTGCTCTGCCGCGGGAAGATCAGTTGTTGATTCAAGGGGAATTTTGCTACAACCAAGGCTTCTCTGTAGTGCGCATTCGGCGCAATGCCAGCGGCAGATTTGAGCCTGTCAATGACCCCAAGAACCGGCGCTATCACCTGTTGTCGGGTCTAGCTATTAACGCAGAGCGCACTGACCAATACAGAACCGTCACTTCCTGGGGTCCCCGCAGCTACCAGAAGGGTGACAACAACTTCTTGATTGGTACTGGCCCTGCTGTGCGTGATGTATTTGAAGGGGTAAATGCCGACGGTTTGGGTAACCGTATCATTGGTACTGGTTTCAACTGCTCTGGTGGTGTTACACCTTGGGGCACGGTGTTGAGCTGCGAGGAAAACTTCCAGGCTGGTACACCCTTCTTCAACGGTGTGCAGGAAGATGTCCGTCCCAACGGTACGCAAGTGGGTTATCTCAACCTCACGCCTAACCCTGCTACTGGTACCCTGTTTGGTCTGGTGGGAGAAAAGTACGGTTGGGTAGTAGAAGTTGACCCCAATGATCCCAACTTCCGTGCCCGTAAGCACACTGCCCTGGGGCGTTTCCGCTGGGAAAACATTACTGTCCGCGCCGAAGCAGGTAAGCGACTGGTGACCTACATGGGGTGCGATCGCCGTGGTGGTCGTGTGTACAAGTTTGTCTCCCGCGGCACTGTTACCAATCCGACGGACAAAGCTAACAGCCGTCTGTTAGAAGATGGTACGCTCTTCACTGCCCGTTTTGAACCGAATGGTACTGGTCGTTGGATTCCTCTTACTTTAGACACTCCTACTGACCCCATCCGCCCTTCTGAGTTGTCCGCCGTACCTTTTGCTTCTGGTCTGTTTAGCGAAACCGCTACCCTGAACTTGGGGCGTACACGCCTACCCCGTCGGGCTGGTATTGCTGGTCAGACTGTAGACGGTGGTTCTTTCATCTGTGAGCGGGGTGCTTCGGAGGAGGCGGCTTTTGTCACTGGTCCTACGGGCTATCTGGGTAAGCGTCTACGGGATTTCTATCCCACACTGGGAGCTATCCTGGTAGATGCCCACCTGGCTGGTAACTTGGCTGGTGGTACTCCCACTGCTCGTCCTGAAGATTTGGAAATCAATCCTCGCAATCCACGGGAAATCTTTATTGCTTTTACCGATTGTGCTCCTGGTAGTGATGGCTACCCCGATTCCCGCATCTTTAACGTGGCTAAGTTGTCAGAAGACCCGCGGGCACAACAGCAATCTGGTGCTCTCTTCAAGATCATTGAAGATTCGGAAGATGGTACTGGTTTGACTTTCCGCTGGGAGCGTTTCCAACAAGGTGGTGAAGCAGGCTCCTATGCTGGCGCTGGTTTTGCCAATGTGGACAACCTAGCCTTTGATGACCAGGGCAACATTTGGGGTGTGACCGATATGTCTACTCCCACCCACAATGGCTTTGCTACTGGTGCCACTCGCCGTGAAAATACAATCAACCACAATGCGGTCGGTGATGTTTCTGCCTTTACGGGTGTATTTGGCAATAACTTCTTCTTCTACATCCCAGTTAGTGGTCCCAACGCAGGACAGCTAGTACCCTTCGGTTATGGTCCACCGCGGTCTGAGTGTACTGGTCCCTTCTTTGTCGGGGATACTTTCATTCTGTCTGTACAACACCCTGGGGAAGATGAACCCTACAGCCCGCCAGTGACCTACACTCGCACAATTCCCATGTTGGATTTGAATGGAGTAGTGTTTAACCAAACTCGTACTGTAACTCGCGGTAGCACCTGGCCGCGCAAGGGTGGCAATGTACCTCGTCCGGCGGTAATTGGTATCCGTCGTAAGAATAGTACTAATCCGAACGGCTCTTTCTTGGGCTAAGCGGTTAATCTCTGGACTCGATCGCTGTCCGCCTGTGGGTGGGCAGTTTTTTTATAGCGGGCAGCCAAGTATAATAGCAATGAGTGTTGGCAAGTGATGTATTGCTATGATTTACAACCCTACGTTGCGTGAAGAACCCCGTAATCGTCCTGCTGGTATTTTGCCCAAACCCCAAACGGAATCAATCCTAGATTGGCTGGAAAGGACGGGGCGTATTGCTGCTCGTACCCCAGAAATTAGTGTTATCTATGATGAAGATATTGATGAGTTGAATGAAATTATTGGCGATGACACCAGCTACTATGATGAGGAAGAGGAAGACTTGGTATCTGATTTGACAGGGGAAGAAGAGGAAGACTTGCTGTAAATGGAAGAGTCTACAGTTAACAAACCCAACTTGTTTACAGGCAGAGTTATTTCTCTGTCTTTATTTGTGGTCTTGGCTGGTGTGGTCGTCGGGCAGGGATTTCTCCTGCCCCCAGAGAACCGCTGGGGTTTCTGGCTGCCCTGGGCGTTGAGTCTGGTAGGGGTGATAGGCAGCGGCACGATCGTCTTACCCTGGCTGCGGCAACTCAAAGTGGGGCAAGTGATACGGGAAGAGGGGCCCCAAAGCCATTTGCCAAAAGCGGGTACACCAACGATGGGGGGAATTTTCGTGGTACCGATCGCTCTGCTTGTGCCTGTCCTCTGGACGGGGGTTGCCAGTGATGTCCTAGGGGCTGCTCTCTTGACTCTGGCTTTTATGTTTGTGGGTTGGTTGGATGATTGGCTAATTTTACGGTACAAGTCTAACAAGGGTATTTCGCCACGGATGAAGTTGGGGTTACTGGGGATTGCCTCGGTTCTGTTCTGCTTGTGGGCGGGTGGGCAAGGGTTGTCCACAACAGTTGGATTACCTTTTGACTGGTCTTTATCTTTGGGCCTGTCGTTTTGGTTGTTGGCTCTGTTCGTCTTGCTAGGCAGCAGTAATGCTACTAATTTGACCGATGGTTTGGATGGTTTGGCAGGGGGCACAGGAGCAATTGCCTCTTTAGGTCTGGCGTTATTACTGTATCCTGAACACTCTGACCTGTCTGTCTTTTGTCTATCTATCAGTGCTGCCTACTTGGGTTTTCTGTGGCACAATCACAATCCAGCGCGGGTATTTATGGGAGATACAGGTTCTCTGGCGTTGGGGGGTGCACTGGCAGCGGCGGCCATTTTAGGGGACAAACTCTGGGGTTTGCTGATTCTTGGTTTATTGTTTGTCTGGGAATCACTATCTACAATTTTTCAGGTGGCATACTACAAGGCGACGAAAAATGCAGAGGGAGTGGGTAAAAGGCTGTTTAAGATGGCTCCCTTTCATCATCACCTGGAGCTGAGTGGCTGGAGTGAGTTGCAGGTGGTAGCAACTTTCTATGGCGTTGGTTTATTGCTGTTAGTTGTAGCCTTGGTGATTGAAACGATCGATAGGGGCTAATGGAGTGGGAGCGGGTTAGGGCTAGGTTCCGAGAGGTGTGGGGGTATGAAGATTTTCGGCCGCCCCAGGGGGAAGTGATTGCTAACCTACTGACAAAGCGGGATGGTTTAGTGATTTTGGCAACAGGGGGGGGTAAGTCTATTTGTTTTCAGTTACCTGCTCTTTTGCAGTCTGGTCTGACGTTGGTCGTTTCCCCTCTGGTAGCTTTGATGGAAGACCAAGTGCAGGATTTACAAAGACGGAATTTGCCTGCTGCCACTATCCACAGCAATATGACCAAAAACGATCGGTGGCAAGTTTTAAGGAACTTCTCCCATTGGCGATTACTTTATCTTTCCCCTGAGACCCTGTTTTCACCCCCTGTGTGGGAAAGGTTGTGTCATCCCGAATTAAAAATCGCCGGTATTATGCTAGACGAAGCTCACTGTTTAGTGCAGTGGGGGGACACATTTCGTCCTGCCTACAGAAGACTGGGAGCGCTACGACCGGCTTTGTTACAACAAAAAGGGAAAGAACACCCTCGGATTCCTATTGCTGCTTTCACGGCTACGGCTGACCCAGATGTTCAGTCTGAGCTATCATCTTGCCTACAATTACAAGACCCCCATGTTATTCTTACTCCTCCCTACCGCAAACATCTAGCCCTGCATGTGGAGATCAGTTGGAGTCCCCAGGGCAGAAGGGACCGAGCGATCAAATATATTCGTGCCCAAAAAGGGGAGGTGGGTCTGGTCTATGTGAGGACACGCAAAGATAGTGAAGAACTGGCAGCCTGGTTTAACGAACAGGGTTTGCAATGTGCCTACTACCACGGCGGCATGATTCCTAGGGAAAGAAGACAAATTGAGAAGGCATGGCTAGACGGCATTTATACTTTTGTCGTCTGTACATCCGCCTTTGGTGTGGGTATAAACAACCCTAAAACTCGCTGGGTGTTGCATTTTCAGTCGCCCCTAACGATCGCGGAATATGTACAAGAGGTAGGGAGAGCCGGGAGAGATGGCAAGGCAGCTCAGGCTTTGATGTTAGTCAGTGAGCCAACAGGACTGTTGGATAATACCGATCGGAGTCGTTATCAATTTTTCCTTGATCAACAACGCAAGATTGTCCAAAAAGCCCGTCAACTCTTACCTAGGCTCCCTCGCCAAGGTACCTATGAAGAAGTCAGTCGTATTGATCCAGAGGCCCCCGCTGCCTTGGGATTACTGCACAGAGCAGGTAAGCTAGTGTGGCACGACCCCTTTCACTATGAAATTCTCTCTGATACTCGCTCCCTACCCAACGTGGATGAGACTGCCACTCTGCAGATGCAAAAATTTATTACTACGAAAGGATGCCGCTGGTCGTTCTTGATGTCAGTGTTTGGTTTCGTGGAAGAAGCGAGAACTATGCGTTGTGGTATTTGTGATAACTGTCTCCGCCAGAAAAAATGAAAGAACCAGGACTGATTGTCATCTTTGGTGCCACTGCCACGGGTAAAACAGAATTAGCCATCAAATTAGCCCACGCACTCCATGTCCCTATTCTCAACGCTGATTCCCGTCAGGTCTACCGCTACTTTGACATCGGCACTGCCAAACCAACCCTAGAGGAAAGACAGGACATACCTCACTATCTGATTGATATTGCTGACCCTGACCAGCCCATAACGATCGCTGATTACCAAAAACAGGCTTACGCTCTCATTGCTGAACTTCACCACCAGGGAATTACACCCATTCTCGTCGGTGGCTCTGGCTTTTATTTGCGATCGATTACCCACGGTGTTGCTATTCCCCCTGTACCCCCCCAACCCCAACTGCGTCAGCAACTAGACCAGGTGGATACTGCTCTTCTTTACCAACTCCTGCACCAGATTGACCCCCCTCGGGCACAAGTACTGCACCCTCACGATCGGTTTCGGCTCACCCGCGCTCTGGAAATTTTTTACACCACCGGACAGTTACCCTCCCAACTAGGACAGGTAAATCCACCGCCCTTCCCCATCTACCCTATTGGTCTCCTGCCTCCCGACACCGAAACCTACCGAAAACGCATTAGACAAAGAGTTGTCAAAATGCTCGATCGGGGCTGGCTAGAAGAAATCCGTTACATTCAGCATAAATTTGGTGATCACCTACCCCTCCTGCAAACCCTGGGCTATCGGGAAATGCGGCAGTATCTGGCAGGGAAAATCGACAGAGAGGAAGCGATCGAGGAGATAGTTAAACGTACACTGCAAACGGCAAAGCAGCAGAAAACCTGGTTCAAGTCCCCAGAAAATCTGCTGCCCCACACAAAATGGATAGGAACAAAAACAGATTGTGACTTACTTGATCTCATTCATGATCTTGAAGATGGGTAAATACATTCCTGCCAGAATGGAGCCTACCATACCCCCTAAGAAAAGAATCATAAACGGCTCCATGATACTGGTCAGGGCCTTGACTGCCTCCTCCACTTCATTTTCATAGAAATCAGCAATCTTCATCAGCATCTTATCCAGTTCGCCCGTCTCTTCCCCAATAGCCAGCATTTGCAGTGCCATAGCGGGAAATACTTTCTGTCTTTCAATTGCTGGCGTAATCTGTCCACCTTCCTTGACTTCCTCTTTTGCTGCTGCCAGGGCATTCTCAATCACAACGTTACCTGCTGTTTCCCCTGTGATTTCTAGAGAAGTGAGTATGGGCACACCTGCACGAGAAAGGGAACCAAATGTACGAGAAAAACGGGCTACAGCTGTCTTCACCACCAGATCACCAAATACTGGCAACTTCAAGAATAGCTTGTCCATAAACAGCCTGCCAAAAGGAGTAGCATAGAACATCTTATAACCTGCAATTAACAGGAAAATACCAACTGGAATTAGCCAGAACATCCAGCTATTGAGGAAGTTACTGATGTTCACTAGAAACTGGGTGAAAGCGGGTAACTCACTGCCTAATTCCTTGAAAATACCATCAAATACAGGGATGATAAATTTACACATCCCCACAAAAATTAACACCGCAATGATTGTCACTACTGTGGGATAAGTCATTGCCGACTTGATCTGATTCTCTAAGCGAGCTGCATCTTCTAAAAGTTTAGCTAGGCGGTTGAGTACATCATCTAACACACCCCCTGCTTCTCCTGCTTGTACCATTGCTACGTATAGTCGATCGAAAATATCTGGGTGTTTGCGCAGAGCATCAGAGAAGTTTGTCCCCTGTTCCACATCAGCCAGAATTTCCTTTAGTGCAGCCTTGAGTTTAGGATTAGTTGCCTGGTCAGTCATTACTCCCAAGCCACGCACCATAGATACCCCTGCGTTTACAAGCGTAGCCAATTGACGCGAAAACAGAGCCTTGTCCTTAGTCGTAACATTAGCAAGACTTATCTTTTGGAAGTTAAATCCTGTCTTGACTGCCGAAATTTCTATTACCGTAAAACCCTTCTGGCGCCATATCTCCCGCGCCTTAGCAGGGGATTCCGCTTCGATCGTTTGGGAGACAGATTTACCAGCCGGGTCTTTTAACTTTGCCTTGAACTTCGCCATAGTACACCTACCTAGCCACTAATAGAACGAGACCTAATCATTTCTTGGGACTTGGGATCATAGGAACCCTTGGGGCGTTTCAAGTTGGGGGGATTGGGGCCCACTAAGCGGTGAATCTCCTCTGGACGGGAGGTCTTGGACAGAGCTGCCTCAAAAGTGATTTCCCCCTCGTTGTATAGGTTGACTAAGGCAGTTTCTAAGGTCTGCATCCCTTCCTTACCCCCCGTCTGAATCATGCCGTAGATTTGCGCTGTCTTCCCTTCCCGAATGAGGTTAGCAATCGCCGGGGTGACAATCATCACTTCTTGGCACATAACTCGTCCAAATTGACCAGGCTTGGGATTAGCACGGGGTACCAAAGTTTGGCTCAGCACTGCCTTCAAAGAGTTAGATAGTTGGACACGAATCTGTGCCTGCTGTTCAGGGGGAAACACATCCACAATGCGGTCTACCGTCTGCGCAGCGGAGCTGGTGTGCAACGTACCAAACACTAAGTGCCCTGTTTCTGCCGCTGTCACTGCTAACTGAATTGTTTCTAAGTCCCGCATCTCACCTACTAGAATCACATCGGGGTCTTCTCGCAACGCACCCCTAAGGGCATTAGCAAAGCTCTTGGTATCCTCCCCTACTTGCCGCTGGTGAATCACGCTCTTGACCGACTCATACACAAACTCGATTGGATCTTCAATAGTGAGGATATGCTCTGGACGATCAAGATTAATGCTGTTGATCATGGCAGCAAGGGTAGTACTTTTACCTGAACCTGTTGGGCCTGTGACCAACACTAACCCCCTTGGCAGATGGCATAGGTCTTTCACTACAGGCGCAACTCCCAAATCGTCAATGTCGGGAATCTTAGAACTCAATGCCCGTAGACAAGCCGCTACTGTTCCCCTATCCTTATAAACGTTGACCCGGAACCGCGCTAAGCCTTTAATCCCATAGGAGCAGTCTAACTCCCAGTTCTGCTCAAAAATCTTGCGCTGGTTGTTATTGAGCATGGCATAAATCAGCCGTTGTGTCTCCTCTGGGGTCAGGGGGTCTCTATCCGTCGGGGTTAATCTACCATTGATACGGATATAGGGAGGTAAACCCGCCGAAATGTGCAAGTCCGAGCCTTTGCGCTCAATTACTTCCTCCATCAAGTCCTCAATAATGTAATCCAGAACCATCCTTCGCTAACTCCTTAAAACGTACGGGGTGTAGTGCAGTAGGGACACTCTAACATCTCTGGCTTAAGAATTGCCCCACAACCAGTACACTCTAGGGACTTACTGCGCCGCATACGCTCTTCCGCTTCTCTGCCCTTGTCTGTGTAAACAACTCGTAGCACTTCCTCCAACGTAGTATAGCCCTGGCGCACAAGATCAAAGGCATAGTACATAAGCGTTTTCATCCCCTCCTTCACCGCAATCTCCTTGAGGGCATCCGCTGTTGCCCCTTTATTGATGGCACTAGCTAGGGCTTCGCTGTTCTTCATCACCTCATAGACCCCCACCCTGCCCTTGTAGCCGTTACCGCCACACTTAGGACAGAGTTTTTTCCCCTTTGCCTGCGCTTCGATAATCTCTTCTCGGCTCAGACGATTGGCTTTGTAGAAGGTGCGCTCCAAATCACTGGAGGGTAAGCCAAACCGATCGAGTTCTTCCTGGGTTGGCTTGTAGGGAATGCGACAAACATCGCAAACTCGTCGCATTAACCGCTGAGCACATACCCCAATCAGAGCCGTACTCACCATCACGGGGTCAATTCCCATCTCCTCCAGGCGAGCTACTGCCCCCGGTGCATCGTTGGTGTGCAAGGTTGTTAGTACTAGGTGCCCCGTCAAGGCTGCCTCGATCGCTGTCTTCGCCGTTTCATAGTCCCGTGTTTCGCCAACTAGGATTACGTCGGGGTCCTGGCGCAAAAACGCCCTGAGGATAGAGGCAAAATCCATCCCCTTTTCCCGAATCACTTGACACTGTGCTAAACCCGGCAGGTTGTACTCAATAGGGTCTTCTGCTGTACTGATGTTAATCCCAGGATCATTTACCTCCGCTAGTGCTGAGTACAGAGTCGTAGTCTTACCCGAACCCGTTGGACCAGTCACCAAAATCAAGCCATAGGGGCGACTAACCATGTCCTTCACCTTCGCCAGTGTCTCAGGGTCGGTAATTAAACGGTCGAGACCCAACTGGGTATTGGAATTATCCAAAATCCGCAGTACAACTTTTTCCCCGTGCTGAGTGGGACAGGTGTTGACACGGAAGTCTACCCGCCTACCTTGGAACATCCGTTTTAACTTACCATCCTGGGGTTTACGGCGCTCCGCAATGTCCAAGTTAGAAATAATCTTAAAGCGGGAGATTACCGCTGGAATAATGCTCTTGGGCAACTGCTTCTCGTTGGGCGGAATCATCTCCCGTAGCACACCATCCTTGCGGAAGCGTACCCTTAGGTATTTCTCCTGGGGTTCAATGTGAATGTCTGACACACCCTCCTTCAGGGCACGCACCAAGATTTGATCTACTAGTTTGATAATAGGAGCAGAATTTTCCCCTACCGCTTTGGTCAGGTCATTCTCCTGATCCGCTACATCTTCTAGCTCGTCGTCCCCAAAAATGTCCTGCTGGATTTCCAAAACCTTTTCATCAATTTCGGCACCCGTTGCCACCGCTCTCTGTTTGGCAACTTGGTAGGCAACGACAGCATCCAAAGTCTCTAGGAAGTCTTCCTTAGTAATTACCCTAATGGTGGGGGTCAAACCTACCTTGTTAGTAGCCCGTAGCAGTTCGTCCCGGTGACGGAAATTGTCCGGCGACACCATCCCTACCAATACATGGGTGTCTGTCCGTGCTAGAGGCAACATCTCACAGTCCCTGCAAGTATTGATGGGCAAAATAGCCTCCATCAGGGCACTCACATTCTCCGCTGCAAATTTGTCTTCCTCTATGACAGGGTCGATCGTTTCAATACCGTGTAATACCCGCAGCTCAAATAACTGGAGGGTCTTGTAGTAACGCACCACATCAGGCGGCAGGGAATTGTTGATAATGCTTTCTAATGCAGCAATTAGGGGCGTTCCCTCTTCTTTGCTCAGCTTCAGTGCCTGGTCGTACTGCTCAGGGGTAGCGTGACCCCCGTTGATCAATTTGGTCTCAAAGGGAGTACGTCCACCGCGGAGGGTAAGCTCTCTGCCTGCTCTTCTTCTGGGGGTATTTTCGGTTTCCATGACAGCCCTAGGGAATTTTTAGTGGCATTGTAGCCTATATTGACCGATCGGAGCAATAAGTAATTTTTAACTCCGATCGATCCCTATTAGCAGTTAGTAAGTTTCTACATGCCAGCGCTCTTCTTTTTTCATCTGTTTGCAGTATTCGCTCCAGTTAACGCCGCTTTTCGCTGCTGTTTCGGTGAGAAACTCCTCAATCCCACCTTCCATGCCTTTCAGACCACACATGTAGACATGGGTAGTGGGCTTTTGCATCAGTTCCCACAGTTCATCGGCATATTGTGCCATGCGATTCTGCACATACATTTTTTTACCATCCTTGGTGGTCTGTTCACGGCTGAGGGCGAGGTCAAGACGGAAGTTTTTCGGATGTTTGTAGGCTAACCATTCCAGGTCGGCTTTGTAGAGGATGGAGGCATCGTTAGTGACACCGAAGAAAAGCCAGGCTAGACCATTGAATTTGTAGTCTTCATGCTGCTCTTTGAACATCCGCCACAGGAAGGCACGGAAGGGAGCAATGCCTGTCCCCGTAGCGATCATAATAATTGTGGCATTGGGGTCATCAGGAAGCAGCATTTCTTTGCCTACGGGTCCAGTAATTTTAACTTCGTCTCCTGGTTTTAGATTGCACAGGAAAGTAGAACAAACCCCGTAGACCGTCTCTCCTGTTTCGGGATGTTTGTATTCCAGTTGCCGCACACTGAGGGAGACTGTCTTATCATCGCCGTCGTCGCCGTGGCGTGTGGAAGCAATGGAGTAAAGGCGCAGTTTGTGGGGCTTGCCGTTCTTGTCTTCCCCAGGGGGAATGATCCCAATGCTCTGCCCTTCCAGGTAACGCAGTTCACTGCCAGAGATGTCTATCTTGATGTGCTGGGTTTTGCCGATACCGCCAGGCCGGATCAGCGGTTCATTAGAGATACACTTGCCGACAAAGGGAGCATTGGGGCGATAGATGTTGACGGGGATGTCCTTTTTGTGGGTGAGGGTTTCTGTCATTTTAGTTTGTCAATCCTATACGGTTTACCATTGTGTGCCCTACTATCCTACTCTTCTCTGTGCCCCAATCACCCTTTTCTTTAGCTTTTATATGGGATTCCCAACGCCTCTGCCATAACCGCAATGGGAGGAGATACCTCTAACCAGTAAGTCAACGCCAAGGCTCCCTGGTAAAGTAACATTTCTAACCCATCGATCGTTGTCAGTCCCCTGGCTTGGGCTAACTGCAGTAAGGGGGTAGGACGGGGGGTATAGATGAGGTCGTAAACGATCGTCTGGGCAGCTAGGGCGGCAATTTGGGTATCAGTGAGGGGGGAATGATTGTCCATGCCAATGGGAGTGCAGTTTACCACCAGGTCAGAATTTTCTATTACTTGACTTAGCTCTAACCAAGGGCAGATATTAACAGCAAATTGTTGTTGCAGTAATTGCAATTTATCCTCACTTCTACCAACTACTGTAATATTTTTGATGCCCAATTTCTGACAGCCAACAATCACAGCTTTGGCAGCACCCCCAGTCCCTAAAATCACAGCCTTTGTCAATCGCCTATTGTGCAGGGGATAAATAAAGCCCTCTACATCCGTGTTAGTACCAATCCAGCCCTCTGCCGATCGTTTCACTGTATTCACTGCCCCTACAGTTTGAGCGATGGGGCTAATTTCTACGAGGTGGGGGAGTATCTCCTGTTTATGGGGAATGGTGAGATTAAAACCCATAACTGATTCACAGGCAAATAAGCCCTGGATCGCCACAGAAAACCGATCGATGGGGACAGGCAGTGCCACATAGACATAATCTAAGCCAAGATGGGCTAATGCCCGATTGTGCATAACGGGGGAGAGGCTATAGGTGACGGGATAACCAATCACGCCTAAAATTTTGGTCTTGCCGGTAATGCTGTGACTCATAGTGATTTGTTGGTAGTAAAATTGCCTCTACATCAGCGGGCACAAGGTATGGACTGAGGTTGTTGATTCCTGGGAGCGATCGCGTGTTCCCAACAGCCAGATTCCCACTGGGGAAACTGCACCGTAGAGTAGGGTCTTTGCCCCATCTACAAATCCCTGCCCTAAATCTTCATTTTTGCTGCCATCACCAGTAGTGTCTGCTGGGTTTGTAAGCAATAATCCTACCGTCCCCTGCAGCTGATGGCTGACAAAGATAGGGAATGGTGCAATCTCTCCATCAATTGGCTCTTCTTGGCTAATTGGAAATAACTTCAGCTAGTGTTGTGGTCGGAGAAAATGGGCAGTCTATGCACTAACCAGAGTTTTGGGTGACAATTGGGGGAAATAGCGTTCCAGAATCTGGATTGCCATCTGGTCGGGTAGTAATCCTAAATCCGCTAGGGATTCCTGGGGTGAGGCGTGCTCTACCAAAATGTCAGGTACTCCCAACCGCTGTACAGGTACGACAACCCCTGCATCCATCAACATTTCCACTACTGCCGAACCAAAGCCCCCCATCAAGCAGCCTTCTTCCATAGTCACGACTTTCTTAATTTGCTCACATAGAGGTATTAGCAATTCCCGATCGAGGGGCTTGGCAAACCTCGCATTCACTACCGTTGCCTCTACGCCGTGCTCCCGTAGGATTTCCGCTGTCTGTAGGGCAGGATAAACCATGGAACCGTAAGCAATTAGTACCACATCATCGCCGTGCCTGAGTACCTCCCCCTTACCGATGGGAATTGGTTCCCATCCCTCTGCCATCGTTGCTACCCCAATCCCGTTGCCCCTGGGATAACGCATCGCAATCGGTCCGTTGTGGTTTAAGCCTGTCACCACCATGGACTGCAATTCTGCCTCGTCCTTGGGTGCCATCAACACCATGTTGGGAATGCAACGCAGGTAGGCAATATCGTACATCCCCTGGTGAGTAGGTCCGTCTGCACCCACGATCCCCGCCCGATCGAGACAGAAGAAGACATGCAGGTTTTGAATACAGACATCGTGCACAATCTGGTCAAACGCCCGTTGCAGGAAAGTAGAGTAAATTGCTGCTACTGGTTTCATCCCCTCACAGGCTAAGCCCGCTGCTAGGGTGACCGCATGCTGTTCGGCAATCCCTACGTCGATGTATTGCTTGGGTAGGCGCTTTTGCAGAATGTCTAAGCCTGTCCCCGTTGCCATCGCCGCTGTAATGCCAATGATGCGACTGTCCTGTTCTGCCAGTTGGGTAAGAGTTTCCCCAAATACCTTGGAGTAGGTGGGGGGCTTGGGCTTGCTGGATTTGTTGGCTTTCCCTGTCGCTAGGTCAAAGGCGTTCTGCGCATGATACCCCACCCGATCGGCTTCTGCGTAGGGGTAGCCCTTGCCCTTTGTAGTTGCCACATGCACCATGACGGGACCCGTGAGGCGGTGGGCAGTTTCAAAGGTTTCAATCAGTTCGGCAATGTTATGTCCATCAATGGGACCGATGTAAGTAAAGCCTAATTCTTCAAATACCGCCCCCACTTTATTTTGCAGGACGGTCAAAATTTTGATATTGTCCTTAATCCTCTCTAATTCCGTGCTGAGGGATTCCCCTACAAAGGGAATGTTTTGAATACCCTCGCCGATATTACTACTGAGGAAGCGTACCCCAGGACTAAGGCGCAGGCGGTTCAAATACTTGGGAATGGCGCCCACATTCGGGGAAATCGACATCTCATTGTCGTTGAGTACTACGAGCAAATTCGTGTTGGGTAGATGCCCCGCGTGATTAATGGCTTCTAAGGCCATGCCCCCTGTCAGCGCACCATCGCCAATGATGGCTACTACTTTGAAGTTTTCCCCCTTCAAATCCCGCGCGATCGCCATGCCCAAGGCGGCGGAAATACTGGTGGAAGCATGCCCCGCCCCAAAGTGGTCAAATTTGCTCTCACAGCGCTTGAGATAGCCCGCAATACCTCCCTTCTGCCGTAGGGTGTGAAATCGGTCATACCTACCCGTCACTAACTTGTGGGGATAGGCTTGGTGCCCTACATCCCAGATCACTTTGTCCCGATCGAGGTCGAGGGTATGGTACAGCGCTAGGGTGAGTTCCACTACACCCAAACCAGGTCCTAGGTGTCCCCCTGTCGCCGCCACTGTCTTCAGGTGCTTGTCCCGAATTTCCTGGGCAATCAGTTCTAATTGGGAAACGGACAACGATCGGAGCTGGTTAGGATGAGTAATTTCGTGGAGGTGCATAACAGACCAATAGTTTATGAAATTCCGTGAATATTTCTAGTTTACATCCGCTGCTCAGCTCCTTAAGAAAACTTAAAATACCAGAGATAAAATTCTGCCTTTTCTCCTAAGCAAGACTACCCAAATCTAACTGTGACTGCGGGGTTGAGTGGGGTCGGGCGCTAGCGGACTGCTAAAAAACGTCCTTTGTTCACTGATCAGTTTGGCATGGGGTAACTTTTCCCCCCGTAACAAAGCGGTAATATTAGCTACCATAACTTCCTTGGGGACAAACCCGATCGCCTCTCCTACCACTGCCTTGGTGCGGTCTAAAAAGACAAAATGGGGAATACCATCAACCTGGAAGCGGCGAATTTCGGGGAGCCAGCGGTTATTGTCTACATCAAGCATGACGAAGTTCACTTGACCGCTGAATTCCTGTTGCAGAGCGCGGGTGTCCCCTGCCATGCTTTGACAGGTAGTACACCAATCGGCATAAAACTCAACTACCGTAGGCAGCTGGTTTTGCTGTGCCTCGGCCCAGGGTGTGCTGTGTCTGACTACCGCTGGGAGGGAAACATCCTGATTCTTTGTCTGTATACCCAGAAAGAGAAGGGTGGCTAAAACGATCGTGGTAATTGCCAATACCAAGTTAGTGAACTTCTGCGCTTGAACCATAGCCTTTGGTGCTTGCTGCCTTTCATTCTAGCCTTTGCTCAGGTTGTCAGGGGGATGTGAATTGGCGGCTTAGTTCGGCGGGAGATAGTTTGTACCAATTTGCCAACTGTTGTAGTTCTGCTGCAAGAGTTTGGGTGGGGGGAAAATCAGGGCAGCGATAACCTAACTCCCGCAACCCTGCCACGATCGCCCTGGGACTGACCCACCACTTCTGACTGGTAACTAGTAAATCCCAGTCGGGTAGATGGTCGGCAATCTTTTGTCTTAGCTCCCCTAGTCCAGGGAGAGGGGGAACATGACCAGCTAGGTAAATGTACTGGGGCTGCGCTACCCACACCAACCACCGCAGATGGTCAAGGGAAGGGGGTAAAGTCCAAAACAGGATGGCTGTACACTTGCCCTGGGGACGATCGTAGAAAATTTGCTCCGTCCATGGCTCAAACTTGTTTTGCGGTCTGTTGTAACCATACACTAGCAAAGAAGGTACCTTTTTCTGGAAATCTCGCACATCCTGCCACTGATATTGACCAGTTAGGCGGGGCGGCTGTTTGTAGGTAAGACGAAAGTTGCGCAATCCTTTTAGTTCTAACTCGATCGCCTGTTCCTCCCCATAGCTTTTCACCTTGGCACTAAAGACTATATCTACTTCCTCTGCCACCGGATGATATTCCTGCCACCGCCAAGCAACAGCCGTTATCTTTCTGCCGTCCCCCCGATCGAGGATTAACTTGAGATGGTTATCTTCTTTACCAAAGGTGCTCTGTTGTACTACTTTTACAGCTCTGGTGCAAAAGAGGGGGTCAGGATTGCCCACACCACAGGGTTGGAGGAGTTCCATCTCTGTTAGATGGGATAAAGACAAATCAGTCAAATGAATCATACTATCCACCTGTACAAAGGGCTGAATGTGCTCTGGTAACACCCCCGTCTGATGAGCAAACTCTGTCAGTCTATTCTTCAAAATCGGCAGATGCGCTAAGGGGAGAGAAAACCCTCCTGCAACTTTGTGTCCGCCACCTTTACCCCTAATGTCGGCGATGAATTCTAAGGACTGGGAGACATGAAATTCAGGAATGCTTCTGACAGAGAAACGGACTTCTTGCTTTTCCCTCTCCACACTGCCGATAAATACGGGTGCCCCATATCTTTCCACTAGCCGCGATGCTACAATGCCGATTACACCGTGATGCCAATGGGTTTCTGGACTGATTTCCCGATCGACAATCACAATCACTTTATCTGCCTGGAGGTTCCAAGCGCCGCTAGCTATCTGTTGTTCAATGTGAGCGACCGCTTCCTGTTCTATTTGTTCGCAGAGCTGCTGTCTTTTTTGATTCTGTTCTTCACAAATCGTGGCTTTTGCTTCTGCTTCCCACCAGTCTTCTGTTGTTAAGAGATCAATTACTACCTGGGGGTCACCAATTCTACCCACCGCGTTGATTCTGGGCCCTAGCTGAAACCCGATCGCTTCTGGGCGCAGAGCTTGCTGGGGATTGATGCCTGCCTTAGCCATGAGTGCCTGCACACCGACAATTTGCGACTGGGGTAATAGTTGCAGACCCTTTTTCACCAGCGGACGGTTGACTCCCGTCAGTTCAGCCACATCAGCGATCGTACCTAGAGTGAACAGTTCTAAAAGGGAATTCTGTAATTTTTCCCGCTTGCCAAGCATAGTCGCCAATTCCAACCCCAGCAGGTAGGCAACTCCTACCCCCGCCATACTCCTGTAGGGGGAACTAGGATGCAAAAACTTGGGATTGAGCAGGGCAGAGGCAGGGGGCAGTGTGGGGGGAATATCGTGGTGGTCGGTCACAATGACAGTCATGCCCAATTCCCGGGCTAACTCGATCGGTTGCTGGGCAGCAATGCCGTTGTCAACGGTGATAATCACCCCTACCCCCCTAGCGGCAAATTCACGGACAATCCGCTCGTTAATGCCGTAACCCTCCTGCATGCGACTGGGAATGGCGTACTCCGCTATGCCCCCCAACTCCCGCAATGTCCTTAGCAGCAAAGCCGTGCTGGTCATGCCATCCACATCGTAATCCCCACAGATGGCAATCTTTTCCCCCTTGCCAATGGCGTGGCGTAACCGCTCGAGGCTATAGGCAAAACTCCCTGCCACCACTGACCGTGCTTCGGGGGGCACTGTCTCTGCCAGGCGTTGAAATTCCGTCACAGGGTGAGGTAGGCGATCGGGGTCGGGGTACAAAAATTCTTGCCCTATCTCTGCCACCCCGCGATTGATCAGTAATTGTGCCAACAGGGGAGAAACACCCAATTCCCTCGCTAAAATTGCTGCTCCCTCTGGGTCAGGGGGATAAATTAGCCACCGCTGCGGGGGGGGAGCCTTAGCCACGGTATTTGCGAAACGCCAAAGTGACGTTGTGCCCACCAAAGCCAAAGGAATTGGACAGTGCTACCTCAATAGGAGTCGATCGTGCCCCTGTACTCACGTAGTCGAGGTCACACTCAGGGTCAGGGTTGACTAGGTTGATAGTTGGCGGTGCTATGTCATGGTGGACAGCTAAAACTGTAGCCACAGCCTCTATGCCCCCCGACCCCCCTAGTAGATGTCCCGTCATGGACTTGGTCGAACTCACAGGTACCCTATAGGCGTGCTCTCCTAGGGCAGTTTTGATTGCCTTCGTTTCATTGGGGTCATTGGCAGGGGTACTAGTCCCATGGGCATTGATGTAACCCACTTCCTGGGGCGCGATATTACCATCCAACAAAGCTGCCTTGATTGCCCTGGCTGCTCCTTCCCCCTCTGGGGCAACGTTGGTAATATGATAAGCATCACAGGTCATGCCGTAGCCCACCATCTCCGCATAGATTCTCGCTCCGCGCCCCAGGGCATGCCCTAAACTCTCCAGGATTAAAATACCTGCCCCCTCCCCCAGCACAAACCCATCCCTATCCCGATCGAAGGGTCGCGAAGCATGGAGATAGTCATCATTATTAGTGGTCATGGCTTTGCAGGCACAAAAACCCGCAAAACTCAAGGGAGTAATTGCCGCCTCTGTGCCACCACAGATCATCACCTGAGCATAGCCCCGCTGGACTAGACGAAAAGCATCGCCGATAGCATGGGAACCCGCCGCACAAGCCGTCACCGTACAGGCATTTGGTCCCTTTGCCCCCACGCGAATTGCAGTCAAGCCCGCCGCCATATTGGCAATCATCATGGGAATCATAAACGGACTACACCGATCGGGTCCCTTTGTGCGCAGAATTTCGTGTTGTTCCTCTAGTACCTTAATCCCCCCGATCCCCGTGCCAATGATAATGCCCACGTCGTAACAGTTTTGGGGGGTAATTTGGAGCTGGGCATCCGCTAACGCCTGTAGACTAGCTGCCATAGCAAATTGGGCAAACCGATCGACCCGCCGCGCTTCCTTGCGATCGAGGTACGCTAGGGGGTCAAAATCCTTCACCTCTGCCCCAATGCGCGTAGCAAAGCCCTCTGTATCAAACAGAGTTACAGGAGCAACCCCATTGCGCCCGTTGCGGAGTCCCTCCCAGTAAGTGGGCACGTCATTGCCGATGGGAGTAACCGCTCCTAACCCCGTGACCACCACCCGTTGCAGTTCTGGCATTAGTTTGCTTGCTTGCTTTCAATATATTTAACCGCATCCCCTACCGTAGCAATCCCTTCCGCATCCTCATCGGGGATTTCCAGCTTAAATTCCTCTTCTAAAGCCATTACTAATTCCACTAGGTCGAGAGAATCTGCCCCCAGATCGTTTTGGAAATGAGACTCCGGTTTGATTGTATCCGCCTCTACACCCAGTTGTTTTGCTACTACCGTCTGCACTCTGGTTAGGGTATCGCTCATTTAGGTTGTTTTTCCTCAGAACAGCGTATATCATTCTAACGGAAGAGGAGCACCTTGCCCAAAAAAATTGTGGCTTAGTTGCCTAAACCACATTCATTCCCTGTCTTTGCCATCTGGTTACTGCTTGCCTTCCTGCTCTTCCGTCTGTAGATCGTCGGGGTCAACATAATGACAAACATGGTCATCCAGGCAAATGAGTGCCCACCCATTTTGGTCAATCGATACCAGTTTGTAGGTCTCCTCTACTACGAAAAACCCCTTGTGATTGCGTGTCTCTGGTTTTACCCGTACTTCCTGCGGCTTGTTTGGTAGCATAACTCTCTTCTCCTATAGGTAATTTGTCAAAGGTTAATTGAAAAATGGTATATATAAGCATACCACTTGCCTATTAATATTTTTGTTAAGAAATCTGGCAAAATCCCCCTGAAACCGTGAAAATTTCTTAAAAAAACTAACTAAATTTTAAGTAGTTCTCTGAGTAATCATTTATCGGTAATTATACTCACCTTCTCCAGAGTTTTCCAGTAGATTTACCTAGTAGTCCTAGTCGCTAATTTTTTGAACATAGATTATAGATTTAGGAGAGGGACGTAGAAACAATTCTTATCTGACGACAATAGAGACTGCAGGTTTGGGACAGCGCAGAGATCAACGCCGTAGGGAAGATTTTCATGCCACAGGTGATCGTCGAAGGCTAGCAAACCGTACTTAGGGACTAATCTAAAACATCAGGGGCTTGATGAGAGCCATCAATATAAATACATAAAAGTAGTTTCTCTTACCTGCTGCCAATAATTCTGCCAATTTTATATCAGAAAACCCCTTATGCACAACTAAGTCAACTCTGTGGTTAACTTTGGCAACTGCAAGGTTGATAGTAGCAAAGAAATTTTTTCGACGATTGCCATGTCAATTCCTTAATGTTCTATACCTCTTGTTCAAACGTCAGTACAGTGTAGCTCTGTGTCTTGTTGGTTAGCTAACTTTTCAATTAATTAGCAGGCACTAGCCTCCTCGTAGGTACCAATTTCTAGAATTCTTCTATGATTTAGCTGAGAAATTATCTGATCCCAAATTACTTTGCTAAAATTGACAAACCAGCCATTAGTAAATCAAAATTACTGGGCATTTTGGAGCACCTGCTGCTACGTTTTTCTAAATAAAAAATTCCCCTCTGTAACCAGAAGGGAACAAAAAACTATGGGAACCTGCTAACGCGAGGTAACGTCCCTGATTAGGACTTGGTCTTTCGGTACCTCATACACTTTCAAAGTAGAGAGTGCTGCATTGGGAGAGGTAATGTTACTTACTGCCTTCATCCTGCAAGTGAGGAGGGTGGGAGTAACTTCAATGAGGTTGTAGCCGTGCGTGGCAGAGTTGAAGAACAAAATGTGGGGATTGCTGGCAAGGAGTAGTTGGGTAGAAGTTTGCACATCCAGTTGGAAAGGATTGGGTTGCTCCGCCAAGTTGGAAGCGGAAATGGAACCGCAGACGAACTCCACGCCCACTGCATCAGGGGGGACAGTACCAGGATTAAAGGGAGTATTGAAGTCCAATCTCTGATACCCCGCCACAAAGCTATGTAGGTCACCTGTAACTGTAACAAAGTTCTTGACACCCCGATCGCGAATAGTGCGGAAAATCAACGCCCTTTCTACTGGGTAACCGTCCCACTGGTCAAGATAGGCAAATAAATCTACGGGAATCAAGCCAGGGCGTACCCGATCGACTACCGCTTTGGCAATCTTCAACTGCATCGTCATCACCTCATTCCCCCAGATTTTCCAGGTACGAGTGGAGTTAGTGACTTTGCCTAGGAACCAATCCCGCTGGGTTTTACCAAGCATAGACCGATCGGGGTTAGCCAAATTGGGACAACCGGGATTAAGAGACCTTTGGGCAGTGGTGGGGCCGCAGGCATGGGGGTCGCGATACAAGCGTTCATCGGTGAGGATCAGTTCCATCAAGTCCCCACAGACAACCGTGCGGTAGAGTTGGATCGCCTCCAGGGGCGGGCGAGTACCGTCAAACACGATCGAGGTAGGGGTATATTCTGCCCACACACGGCTGGCAATTTGCCGACGGCGGGGTGTATTGCTCAGTTCTGGTTTGGCAGGGTCGGGGTTATCTGTGTTAAAGGTTTGGTGAGCATCGTTGGCGAACTCGTGGTCATCCCAGATGAAGATGAAGGCATGACTTTCATGCACCCTTTGTAGGTCGGGGTCAGAGCGATAAATCTTATAGAGAGCACGGTAATCTTCTAGGGATTCCGCTGTAGGGGCACCACTGGGCAGCCGAATAGGACGGACGTTATTTTGAAAGGTGGGGTCAAAGACAGTTTCGTAGATAGCATCTCCCAAGTGAATTACGAAATCAATATCCTCCTCAGCTAGGTAGCGAAAGGCAGTGAACAAACCATTGGTGTAGTCCGAGCAACTAACATATGCAAACCTCACCCGATCGACCTTAGCATCAGGAGCGGGTAAAGTCTTGAAGCGCCCCGTACGGCTGGGAGTATTCTCAAAGATAAAGCGATAGAAATAAGTAGTAGCAGGCTTTAATTCCGCACGGTTGTCAAGACTAACTTTGACTGTGTAGTCCCGCTCGGCATCGGTAGCAGCCACCCCACTGAGAACGATGTTGCGGAAATCGCGGTCAGTGGCAATTTGGAAGGAGAGAGTAGCCGTAGGGACAGTGGTAGCGACCCGTGTCCATAGGGTGATCCCTTGGGGTTGGGGGTCACCGCTGGCAACACTTTGGGGGAAAACTTGAGCTGCCTGGGCATTGGTAGAACCGATGTGAAACAACTCAGCAAACTTACTTGGTATAGCACTCCCCGCCCAAACCGTCACACCACTGGCAAGGGAGTAAGCTAAAAAACTACGTCTATCCATAAATTTACTAAAAACACGAAATGGGAGTCCAGCCCATACTCCCATACGAAAGTTATGCCCAGATAAATAAAAGGTTAAGGAAAGTTAAAAACCTAGGTAGATTGCGCTGCTAGCAGTCTCTGCTTAAATTCCTCCAGTTCCGCTGCCCAGCGGGGATCAGGCTGATGGGAGTCAGAAGTTGTATAACTGGTGCGCTTTTCAGGACGGTTGCTCCCTTTCTTCCGCTTCCGCTTCCGTTTAGCGGGCTGCTTTTCTTCCGCCTTTAGTTCGCTAGGGGTGTCCGTTGGCACCGCTTCCTCCACCTCTTCACTGACAGGCACGACTTCTTGGTCTCCCTTGTCCCTGTCTTTTTGTTCCTTCTGCCGCGGCAAAGCCTTCTCTAGGCGCAGTGCTGAGCCATGGAAGTCAAACCCATTGAATTTCTGAATCATGGAGTCCGCTTGTTCGTCTGTTGCCACCGTCAAGAAGCCAAAACCCCGACACCGCCCCGTCTTCCGATCGGTAATCACTTTAACCGTGAGAGTTTCCCCTTCCTGACTAAATACTTGCTCCAAAGCCTTACGGTCTAGCTCAGCCGGCAAGTTACCTACATACAGACGCACAGACATAACTTCTCAGACCCCATCCCTTTTACAACCTTCTAGTCCACTTACCTAAACAGTGATATTAACCGGTGGCAAATTGCGCCAAATAAAAAATTATCACACCAACTGCAAAAAAGCAAATAATTTGTCGGAAAAAGGGCGGTGGGCAAAAATGTCAGGGAAGTGCTTCAAAAAGCCGAGCATTGGTGCTAAATTCCACAGGTAGAACTCACGCGGGAAGAAGTTATGACGGACCAACCGATGGCTAGTGCTGAGGTGACGGAGCAACTAAATGCTCTGTCTGATAGCCTTGCCTCAGAAATTGCTAAAATCACGGAAATGTTACAACAAGCCCAGGCGTTATTACAGTCAGCCCAGGCAGCAGAAGCGGCAGTTGCCCAGGCACGGCAGGAAATGATGGCGGGATTAGCTTTAGCCGATCGTGTACAAACGGTGGAAGGTCGGTTGGAGGAGCTACTGGGGAGTTTGCCCCGCTTGGCACAGGATGTGAAAAATTTTGCCCGCCTTGCTCAGCACATGGATCAGTGCGCCAATGAGGTGAATCAGTGGTATACGGCACTGCAGCAGAAGCAGGTAGGAGACCAGGGCAGTTCTCTCAGTGAGTTACAGGGACACATTTTGGAACTCCACAATGCTTTGCAAGCCTATAGCCAATCCCATCAAGCCCTAGCAGAGCAGGTGGCCTTACTCCAATCCCAACCTTCTCCCACTGCTAGTGGTGATCCTACTGCCTTAGATGCCAAACTCAAGGAATTAGAGCAAAAGATAGCCCAGCTGGAATCCAGCACAGTTACTCCTATCAGCGATGAGACACAGCTACAGGCTCTTGTCGAGCGAGTGATGACAGAACGGTTACAAACCCTCCAGGGAGAGATGGGGACAATGCAGCAGGATTGGCAAACGGGGGCAGCAATTTTACAACAGATGCAGGTACGCATTGAAGCCCTAGAGTCCCGTAGTGGTGATGCTACCACAGCTCAGTTGGAGGCAATCCGTTCGGAGATGCAAAATATGGTCAATCGTGCTAAAGCCGAGCAGGAGGCATCCCTACACCATCATAGGAGTGAACTGGAAAAATTAAGTAAGCAGGGGAACTTGTCAGCCCTGGGGGTTCTTTTAGGGGGGATGGCATTGATTATCAGCCTTTTCGCCGTTTCCAGGCGCTAATCAAACCAGCCGATATTCTGGTCAGCTTGCTTCTGCAGGTCGCGGTTGGAGCCGATCGGGCGAGGAATGATTCTACCCTGTTTCTTGAGGGCAGGGAGAGCTTCCGCCTTTGCCTTCAATTCGCCTTGGGCTTGTTCTAGGTAGGTTTGTAGTTGTTCTAGGTGAGCTTGCTTTAACTGCAAGGCTTGGGTGAGTTGGCTAACTTGGGCTTGGAGTTGTTCCCGCTCTGTGTTAGCTACTTGCAGTTGCTCTTGTAAAAGATGACGCTCTGTCTGTGCTGTTTGCAACTCTACCTTTGCCGCTTGTAGCTGGGTTTGCAGGCGATCGCGCTCTGCTTTCATCTCTTCTAGGGCTTGGGTGAGGCGGGCGAGTTCTGCTTCCAAGTCAGCTTTAGTATGGCGGCGTACAACTTTACCTTCTACTGCCTCTGCCTGGGCTTCTTTGGCCACCTCTTCTTTTACCATGTCTGTTAAAGTTTTTTTCGTCATGGTTATGGGGGATGGAGAGCAAAATAACACTATCTCACCCGAGCAAGCTTGTCAAACCTGGGCAGTTCACCGATCGCAATACTTTTCATACATGCGCATGTACTCCCACACGATCGCCCTAGCGGTACGGCGCATATCTATATCTAACTGGCGGGGAAATTCTAGGGGTTTAACTGCCAACCATTTCTGACAAAAATCGCGAGCATTCTGAGCACGGGTCAGACTTTCAATCAGGGCAATCGTGTAACTATTTCTGGCTAATCTTCTAGCCCGCTGTAAGAGCGGCAGAGCCGGCACAACGTTGAAATAGTCATCTAGAGCCGTCAGATAACCAAGGCTAAACAATTCTCCCACCGATAATACCTCTAGGTTGAGATTTGCTGGGGTAGTGTTGTAGAACTGAGCGAGGAAGCGCCGATAGATTTGGGCATTGTTCTTGCCGTGAACATCCCAACCAAGGGCATTGACAACCGCCGCTTTGACATCAAGGGGACTGTCGCCACTGAGGAAAGCAGCAATTTCCCGATCGACTACCCCTGTAGTTTTCGCTTTGCGCACGATCGGATGGTCCCAGTAGGCTTCCGCAAAATCTGTAGAAGTGAGGGGAGAATCAGCCCCAGCTTTGGCTGTGACTAGTAGGGAAAGAAAGAGAGCAATCAAAAAAGACCGAGGGAACATAGGCATCACTCTGGTCACTTATTGTGGCAGTGTTTATATTACCTTGCGCTAAGATACGGAGGGCAGCTAGAGCCATAGAAAAGTGGATGAAGGGATGAACACACGGCGGTGGGTGGCACGGCGAGAAAAGAGTTGGCAACAGTTAGAGGCACTGGTAAAAAAGGTCGAGAACGAAGGCTTAAAATCCCTTTCCGCCAAAGAAATTAGCACGCTAGCGGGATTGTACCGCTCCGTAGCTGCTGACTTAGCCCGTGCTCGTACCCAGGGGGTGGGGGAGACCCTTGGGCAAGAGTTACAACTACTGACCAGCAAGGGCTATAGCATCATTTATCAAGGTTCCCGCCGTCAAGAGAGTGAAGCTATAGGCCAATTTTATCTATGGGGTTTTCCAGCGGTGTTGCGGGATACTGCCCCCTATATTCTCCTTTGTGCCTTGATCTTTGCTCTAGCAGGGCTGGTGGGTTGGTGGTTTGCCTGGTCCGACCCTAGCTTCATGGAGTTATTTCTACCGCCCAGCATGATTGCCATGGTGGAAAGAGGGGAGTTGTGGATGGGCAGGATTTTAACCGACCAACCCGGTTCAACGGCGGATATCATGGTCAATAACATTCACGTTTCTCTAATTGCCGTTGGTGGGGGAATCACTGCTGGTTTCTACACAGTCTATATCTTGGGGTTGAATGGTTTATTCCTAGGTGTAGTGGGCGCTCTCGTAGCACAAAATAATTTGGCTTTTCCCTTTTGGGCGTTTGTTTTTCCCCACGGCTCCCTGGAAATCCCGGAAATTTTCATTTCTGGGGGAGGAGGGTTGCTGCTGGCTAGAGCTTTGCTGTTCCCTGGTCGTTATCGCCGAGCTGATGCCTTCAAAGTCTACGGCGAACAGGCTGCCCAATTAGTGTTGGGTTGTATTCCCATGCTAGTAATTGCGGCTATCTTGGAGGGCTTTGTTTCTCCTAGCCCGATCGTACCTGACTTAGTCAAATATCTGCTGGGCGTTGCTCTCTTCACTGGTTTTCTCCAATATGCACAGAGACGTAAAGCCAACCCTTAGGGGAATTTATCGTTAAAATTTAGGACAATCCATCCCTCTGTGCAGTGCCTTGGTATAGTAATGATACCTGCCCTGCATACATACCATGACCGCGTCCAAAGTATATATCAAAAATGCCCAAGAAATTGTGGTAGTGGAAGAGGCAAAAAATCAACTGGCACAACTCGATCGGGCAAAACGGGAGGAAATAAATTTAACTGAGGTAATCGCTTTTGTCCTTAATCGGCTACCCTGCCTCTATGCTAGCTCCGATCGGGGGTGGTTACAGCAGAAGAAACGAGCAAACAATGAATTTCGTAAACAGGCAATTGGGCTGTTACATCAGGCATTTTTGCGGGTAGGAAACAATCCCCTGGTGCGGGTATCCCCCTTACCTTTGTATGAAATTGAGCGACCTGACTACTGTTTACGGCAACTGCGGGAAATTTTACGCCGACCCAATTTAACCTGGAAAGAAGTACCCTCGATCGTGCAAGAAAGTATTACCCAGGGAACAGCTTCTGCCTTGGAACATTTGAGTCTCTATGAAAGACGAAGGATACTAGAAACTAAGAATTTCATTCGCAAATCCAAGGAGCAGATGAAGAAAGCAATTGAACCAGACAAAAACATTGACCCGATCGAGTTACAGGAATTCAATTCCTACATGATGACAGCGGAATATCAGTTTGTCAATGTGTTAGAAAGACCTGTCATTCAAATTGTCGAGTATCAATTAGAACAGATGAAAGGCAGCCTAGCCCGGCCCTTGGAGGTAGCAGATGTGGCAGTATATATCTTGAATCGTTTCCCTGCCATGTATGCGACCAATGCCAGAGGGTTTCAGCAACAGCGGGAGAGGGTACGGCGGGAGTTAATCAATGACCTACAGGCTGCTACAATTCAAGCGATTTTAGAATTAAGCAAGACCCCTCGGCGTTTAGTAGGGCCTCTGCCCTTTGTCAAATTTGAACGGGAACATGAACAGGCCCTAGAAAATCTAAAGGAAATCTTCAAGGTGGAAGACCTCACCTGTGGTAAAGCGGTGGAGTTAGTATCCAAGGCAGTTGTTGGTAAGAACCTGTCTAACCGCATTCAAACTATTCGCTCTAACATTTTGCAGGAGCTAATTGCGAGCTTGCCCCTCTCACCCAACCGCCATGATTTAGAAGTTGACATCCCAGAAAATGATAGTCAAATTATCTTTCGTACCAACAATCAGGATACATTCTGGGCAATTGTCGACCGTCCCCAGGTGATTTCCCGCATTGTCCTGGAGACATTTCCTGAAACCAGTGGTATGCAGTTACAATACCAACGTTTACCTTTCCCTCTTATACTCACCAAACATGAGATGGAAGAAGAAGTGATTAACGATCTTGCTAGCTAAAATGTTGACTTTCCTACTGTTACTCTATCAAACTCCCTTCAGTCTTGTTTTGCTGTCACGTTTGAGTTCTGCCCCCCGCCGCATCCCCCCCCTAGAGCCAAAGCTAGACCAGGAAAAACGATCGGTTTCTGTTGTCATTCCCACCCTCAATGAAAGACAAAGATTGCCCAACTGTTTGGCAGGGTTAAAGGAGCAACCGATCGGGGAAATAATAATTGTAGACAGTCGTTCGACGGACGGCACTAGGGAATACGTGGAAGCCCTGCAACCCAGTTATCCTATCCCCTTAAGGCTGGTGACCGATCCCCCCTTACCCCCCAACTGGGTGGGGCGACCCTGGGCACTAAACTACGGCTGGCAGCAGTCCCGTCCCGAATACAGGTGGTTACTAGGATTAGATGCTGATACGCTTCCCCAACCTGGTTTGGTGGCAGCAGTGGTGGATACGGCAGAAGCACAGGGCTGGGATATTCTCACCCTCGCCCCTCAGTTTATTGTCGAGTACCCAGGGGAGCAGTGGTTACAGCCCTCCCTGTTGCTGACGCTGGTCTATCGCTTTGGGGCATCGGGGGACAGGGCACAATTTTCCCAGGAACGGGTGATGGCAAATGGGCAGTGTTTTTTGGTGAAAAAGTCGGTGCTAGAAGCTTTAGGGGGCTACACTCTTGCCCAAAGTTCCTTCTGCGATGATGTCACCATAGTGAGGGCGGTGGCACAACGGGGTTACAGAGTTGGCTTCCTGGATGGGGCAAAGGTACTGCAGGTGAGGATGTATACCAGTATGGCGGAAACCTGGCGGGAGTGGGGACGGTCCTTGGATTTGAAGGATGCTGCTACACCCCTGAGCACCGGCGGAGATTGTCTCTATCTGTTAGCAGTACAGGGGCTGCCGCTCTTAGTATCGGTGGGCATGTTATGGGCAAGACCCCAATCGATCGTGGACTTTTTGCTCCTGGATTTGAATATAGGACTGGTGCTAATTCGGGTATTGCTCCTTTTTGCTATTCGTCCCAGTTATAGGGCGGTGGGGCTGTGGTATTGGCTCTCTCCCCTCTCTGACCCCGTTGCTGTGTTACGCATTTGGCTCTCGGCTTTACAAAAACCTAAGGTTTGGCGTGGCAGAGTATACAGTAACCTGGGGTAGAATAGGCATAGGAATTAGTAATTAGCGCTATTGGGAAAACCTATATGTCTGAATTTAATCGTGGCATTATGAAGTTTGACAATGCGGATAGCCCTCTGGCTGTTACTCTTTCCGCAATTTTGGTGTTGGGCACGATTGCAGCACTGTTGTGGTGGGGGTACAGGGTCGCCTATCTGTAATCTAAAATCTGTGTTAAGATAAGGGACTACGGCGGTCGTAGCCAAGTGGTTAAGGCAGAGGATTGTGGCTCCTCGATGCGTGGGTTCGAATCCCATCGATCGCCCTTAGTCGGCTAATCTGAGTTCATCCAGGTTCCAGAGGACACCGCCAGCGGGGGAGGGGTCAATACCTCGCAAGCGGTTACTGACAGCACTCATGGCGCGGGGGCTGACCATAAAGATCATCGGCACCTGCTCCTGCACCAGTTTCTGGAACTGCCCATAGATTTGGCGGCGCTTTTTTTCGTCGATTTCCCTGGCTCCTGCAATCAACAACCGATCGATTTCTCTTTCCCAGTCACTCACCACCCGTCCAGGGAAAGGCGGTTCCCCCGGATTGGGTCCCAAATTGAACATATGACTAGAGCCAGCGGAATACCACAGATGAAAACTGCCGTGGGGTTCAATGCCCCCCCCCCAACCTAACATAGCCGTTTCCCAGTTTTTGGAACGATCGAGGCGGTCAATCAAAGCCGTAAAGTCAATAATCTGCAGATCAACTGTGATGCCTAAACGATCGAGGTCATTTTTGATCATCGGTGCGAGGGTTGCGCCCGCTCCCCCGGTAGAAGTCATGATTGTAAAACGCACCAGGTTCCCATTTTTATCCACTAGGCGATTTTGGCTATTGTAGGAAAAGCCCGATCGTTGCAATAACTCCTTTGCCTTGTCTGGGTCATAGTCATAGAAGGGGACACCTTCCTGGCGGGAGAAATGGTAGGGGCTGAGGGGTGGGATAGGGGAATCCTGGGGCAAACCAAGACCGCGGTAGTAGGTATTGATCATAGCTTGGCGGTTGATACCGTAGGCAATGGCACGGCGAAAATTGACATCATTGAACCATTCCGCCTTGACAGGGTCGACAAAGGGTTTACCCTCCTGATTCCGTCCCCGATTGAGATTAAACATTAAAAAACTGCGACTGCTCCCCTCACCCAATTGATAAATCCGAAACCCATACCTATCTTCCTGGCGTTTGAGGATAGGGAAATCCTGTGCCCGCACCTGGGGGATCACATCTATATCGCGGGAACGAAAACGCAACACCGTACTATCCGGGGAAGGCATGATCTGGTAAACCAGGCGGGGAATGTGAGGCAAGGACTGGCGATAGTAATGGGGATTCCGTTCATACACTAGGCGTTCAGCGGGTAAGTACCGCTTGAGGACATAGGGACCGTTGCCCACCAGAGTATGGAGGTCAGTATCGATCGCCCAGGTTTGCAAGAATTTCGGTTTACCTGTAGTATCTTTCTCCCTTACTGCCTTTGCTAAGATATGCTTAGGCAAGATACTAGCCCCGCCGGCAAAGCGTAAAAAAGGCGCAAAAGGTTCAGGCAATTTGAAAGAGATTACCCGATCGTTTACCTTTTCCACCTGGGGCAATTCTCTCTTCTCCCCTACCCGAAAGATGTCTTGGATAGAAGAAGGGATCGCCTCATTGAAATAAATATCGCGGAAAGTAAAGAGGACATCCTCGATCGTCAAAGGCTTACCGTCAGACCATTTGAGACCGGACTTGAGGGTAAAGAGCAATTCCAAACCATCATTACGGAATTCCCATTTTTCTGCCAGCTCAGGGATGAGATTGCCATTTTTATCGGTGGTCAGGAGACCGCTGAAAACCACCCCCAATGCTGCTGCACTGTAGGCATCAGAGACCAAAACCGGATTAAAAGTCTTGATGTCCGCATCCAGTGGTAAAGACAGACGTTGTTTAGCTACCCCCCTAAGAGCTGTACACCCCACCAGAGCGACAGCCAACACAAACAAAGACAAATAAGTAATCAAACCCCTTATTCTTGTGGACAACATAACAACACCACTGCATGAACAGCAATCGCTTCCCCCTGTCCAATGGCATCTAACCCCTCATTCGTTCTGGCTTTGACACTAACCCGATCGGTATCGATCTGCAGCACCTTAGCCAGATTTTCTCGGATAGACAGAAGAAAATTTTTCAGTTTAGGACGTTCAGCAATCACCGAGGTATCGATGTTGTTTATCTGCCAGCCCTTTTCTCTGATGAGGGTATTTACCTGCTGCAACAGAAGCGTACTATCAGCATCGCGCCATTTGTCATCAGTGGGGGGAAAATAATGCCCAATATCCCCCAGTGCCAGTGCTCCCAGGAGGGCATCCATAATGGCATGGGCAAGGACGTCCGCATCACTGTGTCCCAATAACCCCTTCTCGTAGGGAATTTCTACCCCCCCCAACACTAAGCGTCGATCGGGAACTAAGCGGTGAATATCGTAGCCCGTACCCACACGGAACTGCCAGCCCATAGCCATCGTGTATAATCGCTGTAGACCTATATTAAACAAAAAACCATGACAAACATGATCTTTCCTGGTTCTGCTGTTCGGGTTATCAATCCTGGAGACATTTACTATGGCTTTGAGGGATTAGTACAACGCCTCACGGATGGCAGAGTAGCCGTCCTATTTGAAGGTGGGAATTGGGATAAACTCGTCAGCTTTCGCCCCGAAGAACTAGAACTCGTTGATGCTAAAGCCAGCCCCAGCAAAGGCAAGAAAAAATAAAAAGCTGCACAGATGTACAGATTTGTATAGATTGGCAAATTCGTAGGGGCAAATACCAAACCTAAACAGGTAAGCTAACATAATAGTCAGGGTATGCTAAATAAATCCCCCTATGAGCTACTGTATCAATCCTGACTGCTCGCAGCCGCAGAATCAACCAACAGATGAAATTTGCCGCAACTGTGGCTCTAAATTACTCCTGAAGGAGCGCTATCGGGCGGTGAAGGTACTGGGGCAAGGGGGATTTGGGAGAACATATCTAGCCATTGATCAAGACCGTCTGAATGCTAGCTGTGTGATCAAACAATTTCTGCCCCAAGTGCAAGGAACGGGTGCTTTGCAGAAAGCCACAGAGTTATTTTACCAGGAAGCTATCCGTCTCAATGATTTGGGTGTTCACCCTCAGATTCCCGACCTCCTTGCTTTCTTTACCCAGGACAAACGACAATACCTAGTGCAGGAATTTGTGCCGGGCATGAATCTGCAGAAACTGCTAGAACGCCATGGTAATTTTACGGAGGCAGAAATCTGGGCAATTCTGCGGGATATTCTCCCCATTTTGGAGTTTGTGCATGAACGACAAGTCATTCACCGCGACATCAAACCCGAAAATATCATTCGGCGCCAGGGAGACAATAAATTATTCCTCATAGATTTTGGTGTAGCGAAATTATTGACTGACCCTCAAAGGGTGATTACAGGCACTTCTATTGGTACATCCGGGTATGTTCCCATTGAACAGATGAGTGAGGGGAAAGCCTATCCCGCCAGTGATATTTATAGCTTGGGTGTTACTTGCTTCCACCTGTTGACGGGGGTTAGCCCCTACAGTTTGTTTATCAAACGGGGTTACAGTTGGCTGCAGACTTGGCAAGACTATGTTCCTGCTGATGTCACTCCCCGTCTCATCCAGGTCCTCGATCGGATGATGCAGGAACGGCGACAAGACCGCTACAGCACTGCCACGGAAGCCCTTAAGGATGTAGAGCGATTGGGGGCAAAAAACACAGGTATTCGCACAGAAACGAAAGAAGATAGAGAATATGTCGAGACCATTTTACGGGAGATTATCACTACCGAACCCAAGCCCTCGCAAGAGAAAGACAGTGTGGATGAATTTTTGCGGGAGGTAACTAGCAGCAAAACGGAAGTAATCTCCCCGCTGAATGATGACCTATTTGAGAAAATAATCCAAGACCTAGACACCCCTGCTCCTAGGCAAAATCCTGTCAGTCAGGTACAGACAGAAGATGATGAGTTTATCACTGCTTTTGTGGAGGATGTCAAACGAACAGGGGTTGCTAATTCTGATATACCCCCTACTCCCGTGGTTAGTTCTACTTATTCTGCCCAGGAAGAGGAAACTATTTCCCAGCTATGGCGTTGTGCTGGCACTATCCATGCCCACGATCAGGGTTGCGCCTATGTGGGGATTACTCCCAGGGAAATTATCTTGACGACGGGACAGCGGAAAATTGCCAAGCTCTGGGATATGGAAACAGGGGCAGCGAAAGGCATAGTGATCAAAGAGGATACCTGCTCTACCTGCAGTGGTCTAGGCAAGATTTACAAAGAGGGCTCTCTCTTATTTGTCAAAACAAAACAGGCGGTGATATGCCCTGATTGTGAGGGTTTTGGTACTAATTCGGAAAAGGGAGAGCGATTTTTAGTAGCAAAACTGAGTGCGGATGGCAACACCTTAGTCACAGCTACTTTGGATAAACAAATCAAAGTGTGGCATGTGCCAACTTGTAAATTTACCTGTGCTATTTCCACAGAGCCGGCAGTAGCTTCTATGCTCGCAATTAGTGGGAATGGCAAGGTAGTGAGTTATGTGACGCAAAACCGCACGATCGTGGTCTACAGTTTGGAGCAGCAGCAGGAGACGGCGAAATTAAAACGCAACGGGATTATTACTTGTATTGACATGAGCTATGACGGCAACATTCTGCTCATTGGGACAGAGGAAGGCAACATCAATGTCTGTGATGTAACAACGGCAGTACCCCCTTTGAATGTGAGGGGGCACCAAAACGGTATTACCGCGGTGGCCCTGAGCCAGGATGGCATGTTGGCAGTAAGCGGCTGTCGCGATGGGCAGGTACGAGTTTGGAGTCTGAGTACGAGCAATTTAGTGCATGTTTTTTCTCACCACTTAGCGCCGATTTCGGCGATGGCGATTGCGCCTGACAACTTGACTCTGGCAACGGGTAGTATAGATGGGATGCTCTGTATCTGGCATCTGGGGAGAGGGAATCTCCTGGACACCTTTCCCGCCCATAGCGATCGGATCACTGCTATTGGGGCTGGTGCGGATGGACAGACTTTTGCTACTGCTAGTTTAGATAGTACGGTCAAGGTTTGGAGGTCGTTCTAGGTGTGTCGACTGTTGGGGTATGTGGGACAACCCTTGGCGTTGGAGGCACTGATTAGTCATCCTCCCCACTCTTTGGTGGTGCAGAGTTATCAGCCAAAGGAAATGACGGCAGGGTTGTTAAACGCCGATGGCTTCGGTGTAGCATGGTACGACCTGGGTAAGTCTCCCTATCCGTTTACCTATCGCAGTGAGTTACCGATTTGGAATGATGTTAATTTGCCATCTTTGCAGCGGTATGTGGTGTCAGATTGTTTCCTGGCGGGTATTCGCAGTGCTACGCCGGGACAGGGATTTGGCTGGCAGAATTGTCCGCCCTACTGTTTCGATCGCTTTAGTTTTATCCACAATGGCTTTATAGAGAATTTCCGCACTTCCCTGTTGCGACCAATGCGTTCCCTCCTGCAGGATGAATTCTATCATTTGATTCACGGGGTGACGGACTCGGAGCACATTTTTGCTCTGTTGATGCAGTTTTACAACGACAGCCAGGACCTACGGGAAGCACTCAGTTTAACCATTGCTACGGTTTTGCGATTATCCGAACGCTACGGGGTTAGGAGTGCCCTGAATATAATTGTCAGCGATGGGGTAAGTTTGGTGGCGACCCGCTGTGCTAGTGCTGCACCAGTACCCAGTTTGTATAGATTGCGCACGGACTATGGCTTGATTGTGGCTTCTGAACCCCTGTGGGAGGATCAACGCTGGCAAGGATTTCCACCCCACGGCACGATCGTAGCGCAGCTACAGGGGGGAGAAGTGAGTTTGCATGCTTACCAGGGCAATTGGCTGCCGTCCCAAGACCAGAAAGTACCAGTGTGATAGGGCTGGAGTTGGTCTAATACCTGGGTGAGATAGGCAACGGAGCGGTGGGGGCTGAACAGTTTATGGGGGGGCACATTGGTTTGAAAGGGACGGGATAGTTCTGTGTCAGTAGTGCCGGGGTGCAGGAGCACAACAATTGTATTGGGGCAGGTGCGTTGATATTCCAGGGCGGCTGAACGCATAAACATATTCAGAGCTGCCTTAGAGGCACGGTAGCCATACCAGCCCCCCAAATAATTATCGCCAATACTCCCCACCTTGGCAGACAGGGTAGCAAACACTGATCGGTCTTCGTGCTTGAACAAAGGTAAGAGATGTTTTGCTAGGAGCACAGCGCCAATACTGTTGACCTGAAAATAACGCACTAAATTCTCAGATTGTAAAGAGCGCAGATTCTTCTCCGGTTGAATGCCCTCTGTCTGCAAAAAACCAATGCAGTTGATAGCATAGTGTAACCGATCGGTCTGCGTTTTTATCTTCTCGACTATTTGAGCAATTTGTACTTCTTCTGTTATGTCTAAAGCGAGGGGGAGAAGACGATCGGAATATTGTAGCTGCCATTCGGCTAATCTCTGGGGCTGAGAATAAAAGGTAGCAAAGACAAAGGTATTAGGTTGGCTTAAAAAATGTCGGACAAAGGCGGAGCCAATACCCCCACTGCCACCACAAACTAACACATACTGCATACAATTAACCTACAAAACCACTGACAAACCGATCGTTACCTTGCCAGTCTTTATGTATTGTTACCGATCGATAGTCATTCTGTTGTAGCATATCTGCCACTGTTTGTGCCTGTTCGGTCGACGAGGCTCCCGAGGCGCCTGCCATAACTTCTACTAGCCAAAACCCGCCCTCCTTCAGGTAGGTCTTTCCTGCTGCTACTAGATGACGAATAGCCTGCAGACCATCTGCTCCTCCATCCAATGCCAGCCGCGGTTCCCGTTGTACTTCCCTTGCCAGGGTGGGAATCATATCCGAAGGGATGTAAGGGGGATTACTCACCATACCCGCCAAGCCAGGCGTAAGAGAGCTAAACCAACTGCCCTGCACACACTTGACCCGTTCGCCCAGACCGTAGCGATCGATATTGGCCTGAGCTACCTGCAGTGCTGCCTCACTGATGTCTACCGCTAAAACCGTGATGGCAGGAAAAGTCCGTGCCAAAGCAATGGCGATCGCTCCTGACCCCGTCCCCAAATCACACCAAACGCCCTGGGGTTCTGTGCTGGCGGCAACAATTTCAATGATTAACTCCGTTTCCGGACGGGGAATGAGAACCGCCTCATTGACTGTGAGGAGCAAATCCCGCCACAGGGTCTGACCCGCCAAGTACTGTACAGGTATACCTTCCTGTACATGCCTCTGCCACAGCTGGTCTAAATACTGCCAATCGTAGTCAGCAAAGCGCGGGGAGCGTAACCGCAAATCTAACTTAGTCAGAGGGGTCAGGGCAAGAATTAACCAGTCCAATTCGGCAGTACGACCAGACCTAGCCCGATCGTACCACTGCCAAAAATCAAGCATCTAGGCCTCTGAGCCAACGGGGCGGCGATTTGCCCTCAGACCCAGCTTATCGAGGAAGCTATTCCAGCCCAACTGCGCCAGTGCCAGCAACCAATTCCCCTCCAACTCGCGGAACATATCCATATTGAGGTGGAAAGCGTGATTAGCCTCTGCCACAATGCGGTCGCATTCTGCCTCTGTCAGGGGGAGATTGTTCATTGCTTGACGGTATTGTTTCTTAAACTCCCCGTGATTGCGGATTGACTCAAACTCATAAAAAGCTGTGCCCCGATCGCCTAAGCCCATCGCTTGTTTAGCAATCTTTTTCAAGACCTGCCCCCCGGAAAGATCACCCATGTAACGGGTGTAGGCATGTCCCACTAGTAAAATGGGGTCTTGCTGGGAAATTTCGCGAATTCGTTGCAAGTACCTAGCGCAGGCAGGAGAAGGAGCTACCTGAGAGCGCCAATCAGCCCCGTAGTAAAACTCTAAATCCCGCTCCAGACTGGCTTTGCGCCATAATTCCGGGAAGAATAATTTGCCAACCACAGGATGTTCCCGATGTTTGGTCAGCTCTTCTTCCAGAGTAGTGTAGACAAAATAGAGATTGCTCGCTAACTTCCGGTAGGACTGGGGATTAACCACCCCCCCCAAAAAACAGCGAATAAATGTTGTATTTTCCGCCATTGTATGTGCCTTCTGCGTCCCTACCCGCAGTTTGGTTGCTAATTCGTGACTCACGTTTCCTCCTCAAGATTATTAAACTAAGATTAAAAAAGGCAAATTTAACACTGAATATACTATTGCCCCACTCCAAATTACCAAAGTTTAACAATTGTTAAAACCGCTGGCGCAGGCGATGGAGGATACCACTACCGATCGCCCCTAACATAACCAAACCGACCGCCGGTTGAATCACGGGTTGCCAGAGGGTTTGCCAGAGATGCCAGCCTAGGTGCCAGTGGAGAAATTCCCCTCCCGCTGCTACTACAAACCAGGCAAAAAAGAACAGGACGACGAAAAAGTTAGCTGTCAGCAAGCGGTTCAGCCAAACCGAGACTTTATCTATAGTACTCATTGTTGCTAATCAACAGTCTGGCGTAAACTGTCCAAATCAGCCTGCAAAGTTTGAAAAGCAGTTTCTGTCCGCTCGGCATCCTGTTGCAGAGCAGCAAAGTCCAGGGTAATCAGGTCATCCAGGAACTTAGAGGAAGCAGTTTTAAACACCGATCGTTGGTTTTTGGGCAGCTCCCGCTCGATCGCTGCCAATTTCCTTCTCGTTTCTCCCATGGGACCGCGGATATAAGCACGAATTTCCTGCCAGTTATTTTCTTCCACAAAAGTCTGTAAGCGTTGCATCTGTGTTGCCAGAGCCTCTAACCGAGAATTTGCCGCCAGGCTAGGTACAGGTGACCATAGCCCCATCCAGCAGACTAAAGCAACTAACAATAAAATAATCCTTTTCATAACAACAACCACACGCCTAAACTAAACATGAGTAGTATAAAACTGGATGTCACCCCCCGATCCCACAATTCTCCCCCCCTCTCATCCAAGCCAACGGATGGGGTAGGGAAAGACTAGGGATCGAGTAACAACCGACCGTCATTAGTTTCCTTGAGGCGTACTTTGAGGCTACTAAATTCATCAAAGATGTTTTCAATACGTTTAGCCGTGGGAGGGCTAGGAACCTGGGCAAGACGTACAGGGTCAGCAGGAATATAAGCAGGGGGGACAAATAAACTGGCATATTTTGGTGTACTTTGTGCCCGTTGTAATAAAACATCAGTGGAAATACCCCGATTGAAACAGTTTTTGGTGTCCAAACAGTCTTTGTCGGGTTCGCCGTACTCCGGTAAATTTTTACCACCCCCCCTGCCGTGAATAGCAATTAGTTCCCCCCGTTGATTGAAGACGGGACCGCCACTCATGCCCCGCCGTGTGGGAGCACTGTATTGGGTATTGTAGTCCCCATCTTCCCACCCCTGTCGCAATATGGCACTTAAAATGCCAGAGGTCATTCTGAAGGTACGCTCAGGAAATTTGGGACCAGGGTCGGGCCAGCCAGCTACAAATACCGGTTCATTTTCCTGTTTGTTGAGGTTAATTTTGGCAACAGGATAATTTTGTTTAGCCTGAAACTGCACGATCGCTAAATCTGACCCCTCCACTCGGTTTTGCAAATACCTACCAAAGGCATCAATATTGCTCTGGGTTTTTTCATCGTCGACAAAGTGGACAATACCATCGGGGGTGCGTACACCGTAATCTGTCCCCCTGGCGCTGACTACGTGGTAGTTGGTTGCCACATAGTAGGTATTGCCCCGTTTACCCACAATTACCCCCGACCCTGGACGGAAGGCTTCTCGCAATGCTACATTATCCCCAGATTTGAGGTCCTGGGCTATGACCACCGTCGTTTTTAACGCCACTTCTAATACCTGGTCTGGGGTTAAGTTTTTTGCCGTTAGGGGCTGACCAAAAATAATTGCTCCCACCAGAGATAGGAAAAAACAAGCCAACCAACGGAGTTTGTTCATATGCTGAATCTCCCTCTGCCCTGGTATTTTTATGATAGGGTAAGCCCTCTACCAAAGGTGTGATCTAGCTCCCAAATGCCCTAGGTGAGATGTTTTTCCATGCGCCGGTGTAGTATCCCCACTTCGTAAAATAATGCCCCGATCGGCTGATACCCATTTTTGCGATAGAACTCAACACTGTGGTGACGGGCATGGAGGAAGAAAGCTGTTTTGCCCCGATCGTTAAATATTTTTTCTACTGTTTGCAGAAGCTTAGTACCAATACCCTGCCTTTGATACTCAGATTGCACCACCATCTGGCGAATTTTGACCCAATCTTCCTTGGGTACACCGAGCACACAGCCAATGACCCGATCGTTATGTTTGGCTACGACATGGCAGGCAATTTGGTCTTCTTGTTCCTCCTCTGCTGTGAAAGATAACCCCAGGGGCTGCCGCAGATAGAGATTGCGTAGCGCCAATGCTTGGTAATAGTCAGGGCTAGCATAGGCTATAGGAACAATATCAATGGGCATCACTTAGCCAAGCGAGGGGAAGGTTGCAGTAGTTTAGGAAGTTCAGGGACAGGGGCTAGTATATCAACGGTATCCACGGGAGAAGCCTCAATCAACACTCGCCCACCGACAGCAAATACACTGTCTGCCCAGATGTCCCGTCGGGAGATGAAGAGTAGGTTACCCCCCACCTTGATCACGCTCTCGGGGTGGTTGACCGCCAAAAAGTCAATCCTGCCATCCCCCCGTAATACCAGATTGCCACCAGTAGTGAGGTTAGAAGGAAAAGCTAAACTATCGCGGAAGGTAATTGTACTACCCGCATTAAAGACAACAGTGTTAGTAGCGCTGATTTGGGGTACCAGTAAAACAATATCACTAGGGGCATCTACCTGAATATTGGCCCCCGCCATGCCCTTGACCGCTACATCCCCGCTCAACAAAGTAAAAGCACCCGTAGTATTGACCCTGCCATCGGGCAGTACCCTGTCTACTAACCCCTGATTCTCTGGTAGGAGAGTGACTTTGCCATCAGCACGGGCAACGATCGTTTTTGCCTCCAGGGGCAACTCGGGCAAGGCAGGACGGAGAACTTCCAACAGTTCTGGCGCGCCCTCCTTGACAGGTTCTATCACATCTTTAACAGCAGTCAAACCGAAGCTAGTTTCCGTGGAGCGCACTTCCACTCGGCTTCCCCCCGTCGTTGCCATGACCACCACATTACCGTTGGGAGCCGCTAAGCTGCCATCGCTGAAGACAGCCCCCCCCACCAACGCCAAATTTCGCCCTGGCGCTACCCCTAGTTCCCCCTGGTTGAGAATCGGCGCAGGGGTATAGTAAGCAAATTCCAAGTTAGTTACGGCTGTGCTGGGGAAAACTGTTGTTCTGGGAGTTACTACTTGTCTGTCCGCAAAACCAATAGCCGTAGCCGTTGCCGCTAAAACCGAGCCACCCCCTTCCACTTTGGCAGTTGGTTGAAATACTATCCCCTGGGGATTAACCAAGTAGAGACTGGCATTAGGAAATCCCTTTTTGGTGTTGACCACACTTTGCAGATAGCTGGGGGATTGCCCTGTGACACGGATAAAAATGTTATTAATCCTAGCCCCTGGCACACCATCCGAGACAAACTCTACCCCCTCTGCCCCCACATTAAAGGTAGTAAAACTGTGGAATAAATTACTGCCGCTGACCGTCCCGCCGCTAATCCTGTTTTGGTGCACGATCGTGTTCGTTGTACCATCAGGAATCACCTGGGCAACTACTGGCAAAGACAGGGCAGATAGTATTCCGATCGCTACTACCTTAGGGCAAAACATGGAATGATAAGTAGTTTACTGATTTGGTAAGACCTATTTTAACAGCGGGGCATGGGTACATAGAGGAGAAGAGGAGTAGAATTGACTGCGCAAAACCGCACACTACCATTAGAATCTTAGAAGCCAGAGTAAGAGAATATGGAGCTGAGGGAGCGTCGGATTTTAGTCACTGGGGGAGCAGGATTTCTGGGTAGGCAAGTAGTAGCAGAGCTGGTTCAGGCAGGGGCAAATCCCGACCTAATTACCATTCCCCGTTCTAAAACCCATGACCTGAGGGTGTGGGAAAACTGTCAGCGAGCTGTAGAAAACCAAGACATCGTTATTCATCTAGCTGCCCATGTGGGGGGAATCGGCTTAAACCAGGCAAAACCTGCCGAACTCTTCTACGACAACTTAATGATGGGAGCCCAGCTGATCCATGCCGCCTACCTAGCAGGAGTACAAAAATTTGTCTGTGTGGGGACGATCTGCGCCTATCCTAAGTTTACCCCCGTGCCCTTTAAGGAAGACGACCTGTGGAACGGCTATCCAGAAGAAACCAACGCCCCCTACGGTATTGCCAAAAAAGCCCTGTTGGTACAGTTGCAGTCCTATCGTGCCCAGTATGGCTGGCAGGGCATTTACCTCCTCCCCGTCAACCTCTACGGACCAGGGGACAACTTTGACCCCCGCAGCTCCCACGTCATTCCCGCCCTCATCCACAAAATCCACTGCGCCCAAGCCCAAGGACACAATGTCATCGAAGTTTGGGGAGACGGTACTCCCACCCGCGAATTCCTCTACGTCACCGATGCTGCCAGGGGGATTGTCCTTGCCACCTGCAAATACGACGACCCCGATCCCGTCAACCTGGGCACCAACACCGAAATCACCATCAAAGACCTAGTGCATCTGATCGCCGAACTGATGGACTTCCATGGTGAAATTGTCTGGCGCACCGATAAGCCCAATGGTCAGCCCCGCCGCTGTCTGGATACCACCCGCGCCCGCGAGAAATTCGGTTTTACTGCCCAAGTCAGTTTGCGGGAAGGGCTAAAGGAGACGATCGCCTGGTACCGTGCCCACACAGCTTGAAACTTTGCCGATTTGGGCAAAATATTTTATTATTAATAACTGCACATTTTAACTAGAGCTATGCCCAAGCCCAACATACATCCCACCTGGTACCCCGAAGCCAAGGTTTACTGCGACGGCGAACTAGTTGCTACCGTTGGCTCCACTAAACCCGAACTCCATGTCGACGTATGGGCAGGCAATCACCCCTTCTTTACTGGTACCCAGAAAATTATTGATACGGAGGGGCGCGTCGATCGCTTTATGCGCAAGTACGGCATGGGGGGAGAAGGGGAAAAATTACAGCGACGGGGTGTGCGCACGAAAAAGAGCGAAGAAGCTAAAGAGCCTGCCAAGTCCAAAGCCACTGCCAAGAACAGCAAAAAGCGCAAATAGCCTATGCCTGCTGCCTACGTCCTCGAAAAGCTCAAATCCGTAGAATCCACCTACCAGGAACTCACCCGCCGCCTGGCAGACCCTGATGTGGCAACTGACCCAGAGGAACTGCAAAGGATTGCACGGGCACGATCGAGCCTAGAGGAGACTGTCCAGGTATTTGAGCAATGGCAAAAGGTACAGGCAGAAATTGCCCAGTCCCAGGAACTACTGCGGGAAGCGGATGACCCTGAACTACGGGAGATGGCAGCTGAGGAGATTAAACTCCTGGAGCAAAAGGCAGCGGCACTAGAGCAGCAGATGAGCATCATGCTCCTACCCCGCGATCCCAACGATGAGAAGAACATCATGCTAGAGATTCGGGCGGGGACAGGGGGAGAGGAAGCAGGACTGTGGGCAGCGGATTTGCTGCGGATGTACACCCGCTATGCTGAGTCCCAGAACTGGCGCGTCAAACTCCTGAGTGAATCCCCTTCGGAAATGGGGGGCTACAAAGAAGTGATCCTGGAAATCCAGGGAGACAGGGTGTACAGTAAACTCAAGTTTGAATCGGGAGTCCATCGCGTACAAAGGGTGCCTGTTACCGAAGCCTCAGGACGAGTGCACACTTCTACAGCAACGGTGGCGATCATGCCCGAAGTGGACGAAGTGGAGGTAGAAATTGACCCCAAGGATATTGAAATAACCACCGCCCGATCGGGAGGTGCAGGGGGACAAAACGTCAACAAAGTAGAAACCGCTGTCGACCTCTACCACAAACCCACAGGGATTAGGGTATTTTGCACCGAGGAACGATCGCAACTTAAAAACAAGGAGCGTGCCTTTCAAATCCTGCGGGCAAAGCTGTATGAAATGAAACTCCAGGAGCAACAGGCAGCGGTGAGTTCTCTGAGGCGATCCCAAGTAGGTACAGGGTCGCGGTCAGAAAAGATTCGCACCTACAACTACAAAGACAACCGTGTCACTGACCATCGCCTGGGGCAAAACTTCCCTTTGCAAACTGTCCTAGAAGGAGACCTGGAAGACCTCATTCAAAGTTGCATTGCCCAAGACCAGCAGGAGCGTTTACAAGAACTGGCAAAAGAATTAGACTCTGGTAAATGAGTGGCTAGGCAGTAACAGTTGTTACCAAACTCACCTATCCATTCATAGTAGAAATAGCTAGCTGCTTAAGGAGAAAACCATTGAAAAAGATTGAAGCCATTATTCGTCCCTTCAAACTCGATGAAGTAAAAATTGCCCTCGTCAATGCGGGCGTAGTAGGCATGACCGTAACTGAGGTACGGGGATTTGGCAGACAAAAGGGGCAGACAGAACGCTATCGCGGTTCGGAATACACGGTGGAGTTTTTACAAAAACTCAAGGTAGAAGTGGTGGTAGAAGACAGCCAAGTCGACCTAGTAGTAGACAGTATCACTAAGGCAGCACGTACAGGGGAGATCGGCGACGGTAAAATCTTCATTTACGATATTGGTCAAGTCATTCGCATCCGCACAGGGGAAAAGAACCTGGAAGCCATTTAAGCCAGCTTTCTATGGAAGTTACCCTGCGCATTCGCCGTCAGAGCGATCGTGGCTGTTCTCCCTACTGGCAGGTTTACCGAATTGACCTTGACCCCCGTAGCACAGTTTTAGATGCTCTGCATCACGTGCAGTGGTATGTGGACGGAACATTAGCTTTCCGTCGTAACTGCCGCAATGTCATCTGTGGTTCCTGCGGGATGCAGATTAACCACAAGGCGGGATTAGCCTGCCAAGTTTCCATTAATGAAGTGCAAAGGCAGGGGGAAGTAGTGATTGCTCCCCTGGGTAACTTCCCTGTAATCAAAGATTTGATCGTTGACCTCACCCCCTTCTGGCAAGACCTGCAGCGTGTCAATCCCTACATCGCTCCCAGGGCTAGACAACCTAAGGAATCTCTACAAACTCCTGCTCAACGCGCCCGTATAGCTACTGCGGCTAACTGCATTCTCTGTGGAGCTTGTTATTCTGCCTGTAACGTCAAAGAGGTAAATCCCCAGTTCGTAGCACCCCATGCCCTCGCCCGCGCCCAAAGGGTGTTACAGGATAACCGCGATTGTCAAACCACCGAGCGGTTACAAAAATACCACCACAAGGATTTTGTCTGGGGCTGTACGCGCTGCTTTCAGTGTAACGAGGTCTGTCCTGTGGGGGTGCAACCCCTCGATCGCATTACAGAAATTAAGCAAACTTTACTCCAGGACAAAAATACCAAAGTCACTACTCCGATCCGCCATCGGCAAGTGTTGCTGAAGTTGGTAAAACGATCGGGATGGCTCGATGAAATGCGCTTTGCCCTGCTGGTAGTCAATTGGTTTAGCCTAATGCCCCTCGGACTGCGACTACTCTGGGCTGGGAAATTCCCCTTCCCCTGGCACTTCCAACCCTCACGGGGCAAAGAGCACCTACAGGAATTAGTAGAAATACTTAGCCGCAGATAGTAAGTTTCTTAAATTTTCTGTAACAATTGCTACCAAAACCTCGAATATCTGGCAAAATTGTATATGTCGATACTTAAGGAGATAGAGCTATGCTGTCTGCAGAACGGAGAAACAGTGTCAAAGTCACTCACCAAGCTAACTTAGCCGATTCCCTGCGCCGTCGGATGGAGGCTGCCCGTGCTCAAAACAACCTGGAATTAATCAGTCTGTTGGAAAAAGAACGGCAAGAGCTGGGGTTGAATCTGTAGGTGTAATGGGGGGCTAGTCCCCCCGGAAGATTAAAAAATGTTGAGAATTTGGTCACCCTTGCTTGTTCTATTTACATAATGAAATAATCAGTAGTGGTTCGGGAAACAGCCTGTGGTGCCCTTGACGAGTAAGACAGACAGCTACAAAGAGAAAATCCTAGTCGTTGATGACGAGGCAAGTATCCGTCGTATCTTAGAAACTCGTCTTTCCATGATTGGCTATCAAGTAGTGACGGCAGAAGACGGGGAGCGGGCGCTAGAGGTGTTTCATGCGGAGGACCCTGACCTAGTAGTTTTGGATGTCATGATGCCCAAGCTAGATGGCTACGGGGTCTGTCAAGAACTACGCAAAGAGTCGGATGTACCAATCATCATGCTGACAGCCCTCAGTGATGTGGCAGACAAAATTACAGGTTTGGAGTTGGGGGCGGATGATTACATTGTCAAACCCTTTTCGCCCAAGGAGTTAGAGGCACGGATTCGCTCGGTTTTACGTCGCTTTGAACGCAATGGCAGTTCAGGGATTCCCAGTTCGGGGGTAATTCAGGTGGGGAACATCCGCATTGACACCAACAAGCGCCAGGTTTACAAAGGGGAGGAGCGGGTGCGCCTGACGGGCATGGAGTTTAGTTTATTAGAATTGTTGGTAAGTCGATCGGGGGAGCCTTCCTCACGGGCGGAGATTTTGCAAGAAGTGTGGGGCTATACTCCTGAGCGTCATGTGGATACGAGGGTAGTGGATGTACATATCTCGCGATTGCGGGCAAAGTTGGAAGAAGACCCCAGTAATCCGGAATTGATTCTCACGGCGCGGGGGACGGGCTACATGTTCCAGCGAATTGTTGACCCCCACGACAAGGAAGAGGAAAAACACCACAAAGAGAAGGAGAGTAAGAATTAGACAAATTCCCGCTCACTTTTACTGCTGTCAGGGGGGAGGAGGAGATTAAGGCAGAGTTTTTGGCATTCCTGGTAATGACCGTAGCTAAATAGCCAGGGCTGGGGAAAATTGGCTTGTACTATGGGAATAAGATAGGGATTGCCGTAGAGAATACCTCCCAATATTTGCTTATCTCGCAACAATTCTATGAGACTTTGTAAATTGGCAATATTGCCTTGAAAGGGGTTACCTCTAGTGTAAATCTGTACAAAGATACTGCGCTCCCTGGGTAAGCTGTAGTAGGTTAGTTGGTCGAATTCGGCATAAATTGTAGTTGCTCCCCAACTGATAGGTAAAGCGTAAGCAGGAGATTGGGGTGTGAGTAATTCTGATGCTTTGGGGAGACAATCGGTAACAACCAAATTCAGCCATCGCTGGGGCAAGTTTATCTTCCCGCCGTGAATCCACTGGATGCTGTCCTGGGCAACCCGATCGGCAACGTAGCCATAGTGCAGCTGATCAAAATCAGGTATCTTCTGCGGCGGCCTTAACTTAGCCTTAGCTTGGCAAATGCGGTTAACGGATTGATAAATCCGGTCGCGATCAATTTCTCCCCGCTTGACGGCTTGATAAATTATTTCGATCGTGGCAATGGGGTCAGGGGGCATTAGCAAAATATCATTACCTGCTTTGATGGCACCCAACACCATCTCCTGTAAACTGTAGCGCTCCCTTATGCCTGCCATCACTAAGGCATCGGTAACTATCAAGCCACTAAATCCCCACTCCTGCCGTAGAATTTTCGTCAACAATAGTTCGGACATGGTGGCAACTTGGTTGTCAATTTCTGGTAGTAGTAAATGGGCAGTCATAATAGCATCTACCCCTACGTCGATCGCCCCTTGGAAAGGGATAAATTCCAGTTGTCGCAGTTGCTCTAAGTTCTTGCCCAATACTGGTGTAGTGAGATGGGAATCAACCTTGGTATCACCATGCCCAGGGAAATGTTTGGCGGTAGTTAAAACGGGCTGTTGTTTAGCGCCATAGATAAACTCCCGCACCCGCTCGCTCACGGGATAGGGTTCACTACCAAAGGCTCTGACATTGATAACAGGATTGAGGGGGTTGCTGTTGACATCAGCCACAGGGGCAAGTAACCAATTGATGCCCAAGCTGGCAGCTTCCTCTGCTGTCACTCTGCCAAACTCAAAACAACGACGGGGTTCTAGTCCTGCTAGTGCCATCGGTGGGGGAAACCGAGTCGCCCCCGCAAATCTCTGCCCCACTCCCTCTTCCACATCAGCCGCAATCAACAGGGGATATTCTGCCCAGGACTGCAGTTCTTGGATACGTAAATATACCTCTGGGGCAGTGCCCCCTAACAAAATTACACCCCCAATGCCGTAGTCAGAAATGAGGCGCTTTAGTTGATCTTTAGTTAACTCCCACTGGGGATACTGGCGTTGCCGGTCGTAGAGATGACCACAGGCACGCACCACCACCATCTGGGCAATCAGACGCTGCCAACTCCACTCAGCCAACAATGCCTAAAACTCCAACGGCAAATCCTGACGAGTCATGGGTTGCTTGATTTCTAAACCTTCCCCCCCGACTGTCCCGATCGGTTCTCCTTCTACCAAAATAAACACATTGGCAGTGGGATTGAGACTACTAGCGGTATAGACTACCTGGGTTACACGGGCAAGCATGCTGGCACTGCCCCCCCCTTCCTTAAATTCTTTGGACACGTTGATGAAGACATCGCGATCGTTAGCAGAGAAGTTCAGTAGCTTCGTGGCAGGGGGGATACCCGAATACAGACCACTGGGAGGAGCAGTAAACAGTTGTTGAATTGCCTGTTCTAGCGCCTGTTCGTTGTCAATTGCCTTGACTGTCTGGGGTACAGCCCTAAATTTCTTCTCTGTCGCTTCAATCCAATAGACACTAACCTGGTGTTCTTTGGGTACAAGACTGACTACTGACTGCCCTTGGGATGGATTGGCATTGTGGCTCCCCGACGGCGGATTGGCTTGGAACAAGAGATAGTAGGCGGCACCCCCAATTAACCCCAACAGGGTAAAGACAATACCAACTTGCGTTCTCCGCGCTGCAATTTTCATGGATGCCCACTAAACTCTTATACCTAAATTCTATCCCAAAATTTTCTGCCCAGGATGCCGTGCTTGGGGGCAAAAAACATTGCCACAATAAACACAAGGGTTTGTACTACTACAATGCAGCCCCCCGTTGCCACATCTAAGTAAAAACTAACGTAATTCCCCAAAATCGCTCCCCCCACCCCTATAACCATCGCTAATCCCAGCATGGTGTCAAACCGATCGGTCAACAAATAGGCTGTCGCCCCAGGGGTAATTAGCATTGCTACCACCAAAATAATGCCTACTGTCTGTAAACCGGCTACTGCTGTCAATGACAACAAAGATAAGAGTACATAGTGGAGTGCATCAATATTAATACCGATCGAGCGGGCATGGGTGGGGTCAAAGCAAAATAATAAAAGATCGCGCCGTAACAACAATAGAATAACTAGGGTCACAATGCCAATAATTACTGTTTGCCAAATGTCCGTATTGCTAATACCCAAAACATTGCCAAAGAGAATGTGAGTTAAATCGATCGTGCTGCTTACCCGTGACACTAATACCAACCCCAAAGCAAAAAAGCCTGTAAACACAATGCCAATGACTGTATCCTCTTTGATGCGAGTCTGGGACTGAATAAACCCGATCGTTAACACCGACCCCACCCCAAATATAAAGGCTCCCAAAGCTAATGGCAAATGCAACACATAGGCTAACACCACTCCAGGCAAAACCGCATGGGAAACCGCATCCCCCATCAATGCCCAGCCCTTGAGAATCATATAGCAAGAGAGAGCGCCACACACTAATCCCACTAGGCTACTCAGCAAAATTGCCCGCACCATAAATTCGTATTGCCAAGGGGCAACTAGCATTTCCCACATTATTACTCTCCTTGCGACCGCTGACAGAAATGGTTGCCAAAAGTGCGGCATAAATTCTCTGGCGTAAACACAGTCTCTGTATCCCCGTAAGCTAAAATACTGCGGTTAATTAATACTACTTGGTCACAGAAAGTTTTAATGGAAGTGAGGTCATGGGTGGAAATTAAAATTGTGTGCCCTTGTGCCCGTAGCTGCAATAACCGATCGATAATCAATCTCTCTGTGGTAATATCTACCCCTGCAAATGGTTCATCTAACAGAAATATCTGCGCCTGTTGTGCCAGTGCCCGCCCTAAAAACACTCGCTTTCTTTGCCCCCCTGATAATTCCCCAATCGGACGTTCCCGCAATTCCCACATCTCTACTTGTAACAGGGCACTTTTAACTAGCTCATAGTCAATCCTGCTAGGAATGCGCAGCCAAGGCATGTAGCCATAACGTCCCATCATCACCACATCAAACACTGTCACGGGAAACTGCCAATCTACCTCTTCTGCCTGGGGGACATAGGCAATTAAATGCCGCTTTTGTGCCTGCCGCACGGGTAAACCCTGTACTAACACACGCCCCTGCACTGGCTGAACAAAACCCATAATTGCCTTAAACAAAGTGGACTTGCCTGCCCCATTCATCCCCACTAAACCACAAATTATCCCCGATCGGATTTGCAAAGAAGCATGGTAGAGAGCAACACGATCGTGATAGGTGACCGTCACATTTTCCACAGCAATGCTGATTGATTCCATAAAAATTGCTCCTATTGTTGTAAACCGCTAATGAGAGTTCGGATATTGTGTGCCAATAACTTGAGATAGGTGGGTGCTTCCCCCTCAGTGTTTGACAGAGAATCGACATAGAAAACGCCACCAAACTTTGCCCCCGTTGCCTTGGCAACCTCCAGTTGTGCCTCCTTGCTGACCGTACTTTCACAGAAAACAACGGGAATTTTGTTGGCCTTGACCGTAGTAATTACCCTCTCTATTTGGCGGGGTGTCCCCTGTTGTTCTGTATTGAGTGCCCATAGATAAACTGCCCGTAAACCGTAGTCCCGCGCTAAGTAGGAAAATGCCCCCTCACAGGTGACAATAAATCGCCGATCGGGGGGAATCTGAGCAACTGCCTGGCGCAACTGATCATCCAACTGTTGAATTGCCTGTTTATAGTTAGCTGCATTGTGGTTATAGGTATCAGCATTCTGGGGGTCAAGTTGGACAAGAGCACGGCGAATATTTTCCACATAAATTAAGCCATTTTGGGGTGATAGCCAGCCATGGGGATCGGGTTTGCCCATCTGTAGATTAATAACCGCTATTCCCTCGCTGGCAATTACAACAGGCACTCTAGGCAAGCTAGGCAAAAATTTCTGCGCCCACGCTTCTAAACCCAACCCATTGGTCAAGATTAAAGAGACTCCTTGACCCTGTATCAGATCACTAGGTGTAGGTTCGTAGGAGTGTATTTCTGTCCCTGGCTTGGTAAGAGAGGTAACGATCGCTTTTTCGCCTGCCACCGTCTGCGCCATGTCCGCCAGAACCGTAAAGGTTGCCAGGATTACCTTCCTGTCCGCGGTGGTATGACCCCTATGACACCCCAGCAGGAGCAACCCTATCACCACCACCAGCAGGTATCTCCCCATGGCTACTTTTCATAATTGTTTCATTTTTGCCAGGTTACAGTATTAGATGGGGAAAGTCAACTTATTTCTGTCAGCGCGATCGATTGTTACATCCTTTCACACAGACTCTAACTTGGAAGGATTTTTGTCCCACAGTCCCAGGCTCAAGTTTTACTGTCAAAGAAAGCCCCTATCAACTTAGCAGTAATGTCCTTTTCCCAGCTCTTGTCAAAGTGCCTCAGGGTCGATGCCCAACGATCGGAGTTTGGCTATTAGCTTCTCCTTCTGCTGTCGTTCCTGTTCTGCGCGTTGATACTCAAATTCCGCCCTTTGGCGCTCTAGGTCAGCACGGCGACGTTCAGACTCTGCTCTTTGACGCTCCAGGTCAGCTCTCTGCTGTTCCCATATAGCCCGCTCCTCTGCTGTGGGGATTAGGTTCCCCTCCCTGTCATACCAGCGCAGCCAGGGCAACTCCATGCCACAGTAACACCCCCGCCATATCCCCAATCCCACTCCCATCTCAGGAATGAATATCTCCCCCCGCTCGTTGGCACCCAGCCGCTGATACCGATCGTTGACCAAATGATAAACCTCCACTCTCCCTGGGCTGACTTCATAAATGACATAATACGGAACCCTTATCCCCTGCTCATACACCCAAAACTTGCCTGGCTTGCAACCAGGGCTTGGGGGAGTCTGGTCTCTCTCTTCTCTGCCATCCCCTGACACAAACTCAATCACAATCAAAGGTGGGACTTTCTCCTGCCACAGGACATAGGAGCGGCGGTATTTGCCCTCGAGCATGGGCGGCACATTGGGGACATAAAACCAGTCGGGTGCTACACAGCCCGTGAGGGGGTCTGCGGTTATTTGCCAGTAGATGCCGCTGTCCTGACCTATGGTGAAGTATCCATCGGGATGGAGTTGCTGCAGGATGGGGTAAATGGCGCTGGTGAGCAAGATACTCTGGGGATGTTCAGCAAAGTTTTCCACGATCGCGCCGTCTGATTCAGGTAGTTGATTGTGGTCAGGCAGTAAGTCAGCAGCAACGATCATAGAAGACAGTCCAAACAACTACATCCATGATAGAGATCGTTGAACCCGATCGTGCTGATAGCTATCAGTGGATCAGTTATTTTTTGCCTGGGTAAGGGAGGGCGGCAGTGTCCGAGTCGAAGAGAGTAGGGGACAGGGGTGAAAATTTGGTTAGGGATTACCTAGTTACCTTGGGCTATCAAATTCTGGCGCAAAAGTGGCAATGTCCGTACGGGGAAATTGATCTGATTGCGACAAACCCAGAATGGTTAATTTTTGTAGAGGTCAAAACCCGATCGGCTAGGAACTGGGACAATGGGGGACTCCTGGCTATTGCTGGGGCTAAACAGCAAAAACTGCTTCTCAGTGCCCAAGCATACTTAGCACAGAATCCAGAAACAGAGAAAAACCTGCGCTTTGATGTGGCTTTAGTAGCGAGGAAAGGAGAAAAGTATCATTTGACCAAATATCTAACGAGTGCTTTTACAGCGGATACCTAAATTTTTCCTAAATTTTTGGGGGGTAGGGGGAGCAACTGTCGTTAGTATTGCTAGCAAGGAAGGGGAGGAAACCTATGGCAACGATCAACCAGGAAGAGATTATTGCTAGTATCCAGTTGTTAGCGCACATGGCAAAAGCAGATGGCAAGCTCTTGGAAGAAGAACGGGAGGGCTTGATCCAGTCCCTAGAAAGTCTCGCGCTGCTAGAGGGGATTACAGTTGATCAACTATTATCGGAAACACCCCCCCTAGAAGAGATTCTCAAGAAAATTACCAGCGAAACTGCCAGGGAATCGGCATACCAAGCAGCTTACCTCATGGCTCACATCGACGGCAACTGCTGTAGTGCAGAACAAAAAATCCTCGATCGCATTGCCGAAGAATTTGCTGGCTTTCAACCCTTTGGCTATGAGGCATGGCTGGAAAATCTGGAAACTCGGGCAAACCGATCGGATTTGACTACCCAAATGCGCCGTATCACCGACACTAACCAACGGCAACTAGAAGTAGAGCAGTTGATTACGGATGCCTGTTTCTTTGCGGCGGTGTTTGGTGCTTTCCCAATCCCTGGGGTAGCCATTATTTTAGATTTGCTCATTTACTGGAATCAGTTGAGTTTAGTCCAGACAATCGGGGAGAAATGGGGTTACACTGCCCAGAATGAAGACTTGAAAAAAGCCCTGTTTGGCAGTTGGGCGTTGACAGGAGCCAGGATTGCCTTTAGCAACGTGGCGAAACTAGTGCCGATCCTAGGGTCAGTAACAGGGGCAGCGGCTGCCTACGCCACAACCTGGGCGATCGGGAAGGCAGCAAATAAGTATTACGCGGAAGGGGGCAAAATAGACAAGTTTGAGCTCCTAGAAGCCCTCAAAAAAGCCAAACAGGAAGGGGAAGCCCGCTACCAGCAACAGGCAGAGGCAATTACTGCCCGCCAAAAGGAACTGCAACCGCAAATCGAGCAACTGACCCAAGACCTGCGATCGGGTAAAATTTCCGTGGATGAATACCGCGAGCGACTGGATGCCCTGCGTAGTCCCAGCTCCTAATGTCTTGTTAAACCTTCAGAAATAGTTACAGTTTAACGATCGGCTGAACCCTGTCTTAGAATTGGGAAAGTCAGATAGAGGCATCATGGCAATTCGCACTGTACCCACCACTCCCTATTCCGACCAAAAACCTGGTACTTCAGGGCTACGCAAGGCAGTATCTGTATTTCAGCAACCCCACTACCTGGAGAACTTTGTCCAGTCCATTTTTAACACCCTGACGGACTACCAGGGGAAAACCCTTGTGGTGGGGGGGGATGGACGCTATTACAACCGCCCAGCAATTCAAATCATCCTCAAAATGGCAGCGGCAAACGGCTTGGGCAAAGTGATGGTAGGACAAGGGGGAATTTTGTCTACACCCGCAGTTTCCTGTCTTATTCGCAAATACCAAGCCTTTGGGGGAATTGTCCTCTCTGCCAGCCACAACCCAGGGGGTATCCACGGCGACTTTGGCATCAAATACAATGTCAGCAACGGCGGTCCCGCTCCCGAAAAGATTACAGAGGCGATTTACGAGGCAAGTAAAACCATTACCAGCTACCGCATCCTGGAGGCGGGGGATGTAGACATCGATCGTCTGGGCACAACTAAGCTGGGGGACATGGTGGTGGAGGTGATTGACCCCGTCAGTGACTATGCGCAGTTGATGGAATCGCTGTTTGATTTTGAGCGTATCCATGAACTCCTGACTAACGGGCGTTTCCACATGAAAATGGATGCCATGCATGCCGTCACTGGTCCCTATGCCTACAATATCTTGGAATATCGCCTGGGGGCACCGATCGGGACAGTAATTAACAGCAAGCCCCTAGAGGATTTTGGCGGTGGTCACCCCGACCCCAATTTAGTCTATGCCAAGGAGTTAGTGGATATGCTCTATGGGGAGGATGCCCCGGACTTTGGTGCGGCTTCCGATGGGGATGGCGATCGCAATATGATTTTAGGACGCAAGTTCTTTGTCACTCCCAGCGACAGTCTGGCAATCCTTGCCCACTATGCCCAAGTTGTGCCTGGGTATCGACAGGGGATCAAGGGTATCGCTAGGTCAATGCCTACAAGCCAAGCCGCCGATCGGGTAGCGCAAAAACTGGGTGTGCCCTGCTATGAAACGCCGACGGGGTGGAAGTTTTTTGGCAATCTCCTAGATGCCGATCGGGTCACCCTCTGCGGGGAGGAAAGTTTTGGCACAGGTTCCCACCATGTGCGGGAGAAGGACGGCTTGTGGGCAATCCTGTTTTGGTTGAATATCCTGGCAGTCACGCAAAAATCGGTAGCAGAGATTGTCACCAATCACTGGGCAACCTATGGGCGTAATTTCTACTCCCGCCACGACTACGAAGAGATTCCCACCGATCGGGCTAACGACCTCATGGCACACCTGCGGGCAAATTTGGGACAGCTGCAGGGTAAACAGTTCAATGCCCGCTACACAGTGGCTTATGCCGATGACTTTACCTATACCGACCCCATTGATGGCAGTGTCAGTACGAAGCAGGGCATTAGAATTGGCTTTACGGACGGCTCCCGTCTGGTCTATCGTCTGTCGGGGACGGGCACCAAGGGGGCAACCCTCAGGGTTTACCTAGAACAGTACGAACCGGACCCCCACAAACACCAGCAGGATGCCCAAACAGCTCTCAAGGACTTGATTGCCCTGGCAGAAACGATCGGGCAAATTTCCTACTTTACGGGGCGCACTGCTCCCACGGTTATCACTTAAATTAAGGAGGAACAATCATGACCCAAGCAATCGAACGCACCCTAGTCTTGGCTGATGGCACTGTCTGTCCTGTACAGATTGAAGATGACCGCACCGGTTTAAGTGTGGAGACCCTCAAGCGGGCTTTTGCGGACAACTTATTTTTCATCCAAGGTAAATACGAGTCCATTGCTACCCCCAAGGACTACTACATGGCGTTGTCCTACACAATGCGGGATAGGTTGCTGCAACGGTGGCTAAAAACCCTTAAGACCTACAGCGAACAAAACGTCAAACAGGTGTACTACCTGTCAGCGGAGTTTTTAATGGGCAGGCACCTGGGCAATAGCCTGATCAACCTAGACATTTACAACAATGTGAAGCAGGCATTAGCAGAGTCAGGCTTGAACCTAGAGGAAATTTTAGAAGTCGAACCCGATCCTGGCTTGGGCAATGGGGGGTTGGGGCGGCTAGCAGCCTGTTTCCTGGATTCCCTGGCGACCCTAGAAATTCCTGCCATGGGCTACGGCATTCGCTATGAGTTCGGCATCTTTCATCAGAGCATCCAAGACGGTTGGCAGGTGGAAATCCCCGACAAATGGCTACGGGGTGGCAATCCCTGGGAGATTGAGCGCATTGATGAAACGGTGGAAGTGAAATACGGGGGGCATACAGAAATCTACCACGATGACAAGGGCAGACCCCATGTGCGCTGGATTCCTGAGCAGACAGTAATTGGTGTCCCCTATGATACGCCTATTCCTGGCTATGGCACCAACACGGTCAACACTTTGCGCCTGTGGAAAGCGGAAGCAGGGGAGGATTTTAACTTCCAAGCCTTCAATGCGGGGGACTACGACGGGGCAGTGGCTAGCAAAATGCGATCGGAAACTATCTCCAAAGTTCTCTATCCCAACGACAACACCCCCCAAGGACGGCAACTGCGTTTAGAACAACAATTCTTCTTTGTCTCTTGCTCTCTGCAGGACTTGATCCGTCGCCATCTCAAGTTGAATCCCACTCTGGACAATCTCCATGAAAAGGCAGCAATTCAGTTGAACGATACTCACCCCGCCGTGGCAGTGGCAGAGTTGATGCGCCTGCTAGTGGATGAACATTACATGGACTGGGATAAAGCCTGGTCGATTACCCAACAAACGATTGCTTATACCAACCATACCCTGATGCCAGAAGCTCTGGAAAAATGGTCAGTGAGTTTGTTCAGTCGAGTGCTGCCCCGTCATTTGGAGATCATCTACGAAATCAACCATCGCTTCCTGGAAGACATCAGAAGTTGGTATCCCAAGGACGAAGAGTTGGTGGCACGCTTGTCTTTAATTGAAGAAGGGATGGAAAAGCAAGTCCGCATGGCCCATCTGGCGACAGTGGGCAGTCACAAGGTCAATGGTGTAGCGGCATTGCACACGGAGTTGTTGAAGAAGGATGTCCTCAAGGACTTTTATCACCTGTGGCCGGAAAAATTTACCAACAAGACCAATGGTGTGACACCACGGCGCTGGCTGTTGCTGAGCAATCCTGAACTGTCGGCTCTGATCACAGAAAAGATTGGCAGAAACTGGCTCACCCACACGGAAGAACTGCGGCAGCTAGAACAATTCCTCAACGATGGGGAGTTCTGTCAACGCTGGCGGCAGATCAAAGAGAACAACAAACGGCGATTGGCACAGTACATTTTGCATCACACAGGGATCGAGGTGAATATCAACTCCTTGTTTGACATTCAAGTCAAGCGGATTCACGAATACAAGCGGCAACACCTCGCTATTCTCCATGTCATCACCCTCTATCACCGCATTAAGCAAAATCCTGCCATCGATATTGTGCCGCGGACTTTTGTGTTTGGTGGTAAGGCTGCCCCTGGTTACTTTATGGCAAAGTTGATCATCAAGCTGATCAATTCCGTGGCTAACGTCGTCAACCGTGACCCCGATGTCCATGGACGTTTGAAGGTGGTCTTCCTCCCCAACTTCACGGTCTCCCAAGGGCAGGTCATTTATCCTGCGGCGGAACTCTCGGAACAAATCTCGACGGCAGGGAAGGAAGCTTCGGGCACAGGTAACATGAAGTTTGCCATGAATGGGGCGTTAACGATCGGTACCCTTGACGGTGCCAACATTGAAATTCGGGAAGAGGTGGGTCCTGAGAACTTCTTCCTGTTTGGTTTGACGGCGGAGCAGGTCTATCGCATGAAGGCGGAGGGCTATGACCCCCAAACCTACTACAACGAAAACGAGATGTTGAAGACGGTCATCGATCGGATTGCGGAAGGTGACTTTTCCCCTGGGCATCCCGATTTGTTCAGACCCCTGGTGGACTCCCTCATGTACCATGATACCTATATGCTCTTTGCTGATTATCAGTCCTACATTGACTGTCAAGACCGTGTGGCAGAACAATACCGCAACCAAGACCAGTGGACAAGGATGTCTATTCTCAACTCCGCGCGGGTGGGCAAGTTCTCCTCCGATCGGACAATTCGGGAATACTGCGAGGAAATCTGGCGTGTCAAGCCCGTCAAGATTCAGTTAGACCAGTACGAACAGGGGAAGGCGGGCATCCATGAATTTTAGGGAGCAGGGCAGCACCGTAGGCAGCTTCAGGGTGACGGGGGGCTAAAAAGGTGACAACTAAGTAATTCTGCCGTATAGCAGTCCAGGTAGCATTCTTGGCTCCCCCACCCACAGTGTAGAGCACTTGGATTGCTTCTGCCCCCAGTTCCCGCAGCCTTGCATACCCTAAACATTCAATTCGGGCAATGCCCTCGAGTATGCCCTGGAGAAATAATTCCGCCCGATCGGGTCTCGGCGTGAGGCAGGGTGCTAGGTCAGGGTCAGGGATGGGAAAGCGTTCCCCTGGTTGCAAGAGGGGATAGTAATTAAAGCTAGTGGGTTGATCGGGGTCAATTTTGCTGCTGAGGGTGGCGATCTGGTCGGGGCTGAAAAAGTGGGCTAGGACTGCTCCCCCCGTGTTAGATGCTCCTCCTACTAGCCAGTAGGTTTGTCCCTGGTAATTCCAGCGATGGCTATAAACTCCATAGTCGCGGCTAAAAATCGGCTGACGGCTGAGAATTTTCACCGTCAAAGTTGACCCCAGGGAAGTGACTGCCGTGCCCAGTTGGAAGTTCTCTCCTACTGCCGCTAGAAACGCTGCATTACTGTCGGTTGTGCCACTGGTAATGTGGCAGTCCGGGTTGATGTCTAACTCTTTAGCCACTGGGGGGGCGATAGGGGCAACGATCGTGCCTGGGGCTACTACCTGGGGCAGATTAAAGCCCAGTGCCAGGATGGAGTGGGGGTAAGTAAGGGTGATGGGGTCAAAACCCAGCTTGAGGGCATTGTGCCAATCCGTCACTCCCTGGTGCCGATGGAGAAAGTAAGCAAGGCGATCGCAATGGTGCACTAACTGCCAGTCTGGTTGCCAAAGGGGGCGGAGATGGACTAAGCGGGCAAGGGTGGAAGTGCTGCTCAGAACAACAGGGGACTCAGGACAAATTGACTGCAGCAGGGGTAAAGCTGATCTGCCGCTGGGGTCGTTGTAGAGTTGTACGGGGAGCTGGACGTTACCATGGGAGTCACAGACAACGAAAGTCCCTGAAGTGCCAGCGATCGTGATTGTTCCTAACTCTTGCCGCAGTGCCAGGGGAATTTGTTTGATGAGTTGATACAGGGCAGGCTGCCAAGTAGTTGCATCTGCTAGGTTGTAGCTGGTCTTGGCGGTGAACAGTTCTCTATCTTCACTATCAATCACCACTACACGGGCACCAGAGGTGCCAAAGTCAAAACCTGCTTGTAACATTATTCCTCCTCTTCCCCTGCCTGACGGGGTGGGCGTAACTCCTCTGTATTTGGATTGCTGAGTAATTGATTGAGTTGGCGCAACTGGTCCGCCGTGCCCATGCAAATCAACCGATCGCCATCCTGCAAAATTGTCTCCCCACTCGGTCCAGCAATCAACTCCCCATCCACGCGGCGAATTGCCAATACCAAAGCTCCTGTACGGGAGCGAAATCGCGTCTGAATCAGACTCTGCCCCACAAAGGAACACAGCCGCGCATCTAAAACATATTCCTCGATGTAGAAGGATCGGTTGGTGCCCGAAATAATACCATCGACGAAATCCATGACCTGGGGACGCAAAGCCGCCGCCGCCATCCGTTTGCCGCCTGTGATGTAGGGGGAAATCACTTCATCTGCCCCACCCCGCCGTAACTTTTGCATGGCTTCTTCTGTACTGGCCCGTGCCACTGCCCGAATCTTGGGATTGAGGGACTTAGCGGACAACACGGTGTAGAGATTTTCCGCATCGGAAGGCAGACTGGCGACAATACACACCGCCCGATCGATCCCCACTTTAATTAGGGTTTCATCCAACGTTGCATCCGCCAGCAAAGTGAGATAGCCATTCTCCTCTGCCACCCTGAGGGCATCGGGATTTTGGTCTACCACAATAAAGGGAATACCCTCTGCCGCAAATTCCAGGGCCACCTGCTTCCCTGTCCTGCCATAGCCACAGAGAATGTAATGGCGATCGAGCTTGCCTATGACCTGCCGTTGTTGTCGCATCTTGACAATTTCTTTGAAATAACCCTGAATGACCGCCTCAGAAACACGATTGACCATGTACCCCACCGTGACAATGCCTGACAGAATGAGACCAATGGTAAAAATTCTACCGTCTGGTTGAAGGGGATGAATTTCCCCGAAGCCCACGGTCGAGAGGGTGATCACTGTCATGTAAATAGCATCGAGCCAGCCCCATCCCTCCAGGAAGCGATAACCTAACACCCCCACTACCCCTAGGGCAATAAAAGCCACTACCCCCCCAATCAGGTCGCGCCGCAAGTCCTGAAACCTTCTGCTGAGGGTAAGCTGTTCCGTCACTAAACCGTGGTCAATGCTTAATCTTACTTTACCTTAGCTGGGTTGGGATTGCTTCCCCACGCCCTGAGCGTAAAATATATAGGATACCTTGCATTCTGAGGAAACTAGTAAGCAAGCCATGACCGACCAACCTGAAGCGAAGCCCTCTGTACCCATCGACCCTGACCTCTTGGCAGAATTAGCAGAAATAACCTCTGACCCCAGCCAAGTCATTGATACAGCTGTCCGCCAGTGGCTACAACGCCGTGCTATCAAAGAAGCTGAGGGGTCCCGTCCTATGCCTGTTAACCCCTTTGTGCCCCCCAGAGGCGAGTGGAATGACTAAAATTGCCCATCTATCCCCGTAAACGGTTTGGGCAGCATTGGCTCAGGGATGAAGGTGTACTGGCAGCGATCGTGGTAGCCGCGGCTCTGGCAAATACCGATCGGGTTTTGGAAATTGGACCAGGCACAGGCAACCTCACCGCCAAAATATTACCCTTGGTGGGTCAGTTGACCGCGGTGGAACTCGATCGGGATTTATGCCAACACCTGAGAAGACGATTTAGTGCGCCCCATTTCCACCTTATAGAGGGTGATATTTTGCAACTAGCGATTCCCCAGGACATTAACAAAGTAGTAGCTAATATCCCCTACAACATCACGGGGGAAATCCTAGAACTACTGTTGGGCACAATTAGCCAGCCAGTGTTACAGTTCCAAACCATTGTGTTATTAGTGCAAAGAGAAATTGCCCAGCGATTGACCAGTCTACCAGGGACAAGTAGCTACGGTGCTCTGACAGTGCGCTGTCAATATTTAGCCGATTGCCAGTGGGTAAAAGATGTACCGCCCCATTGTTTTAACCCGCCTCCCAAAGTACATTCTGCTGTGATTAAATTAACCCCCCGCCCGCTCCCCTTCTTACCCCAATCCCCCCCCTGGTTGGAGACAATTTTACGGGTTGGCTTTGCCCAAAAACGGAAGATGCTGCGCAATAATTTGCAAAGTTTAATCGATCGTGTCCACCTCATCGATATATTTACTGAGTTGGGGATTCCTGACACAGCACGGGCAGAGAATTTGAGTTTAGAACAATGGGTGAAGTTAGCAGATGCCACGATCGGTTGGAGGGCTAGGTAATGCGATTATTTCTCACAGGGGCTAGTGGTTGTGTGGGACATTATTTGGTGGAATCCCTGTTGCAGTCTACAGATTATGAATTATTTTTGTTAGTCCGCAATCCCCAAAAGTTACTATTTCCACCCCACCCCCGTATCACTGTTATTCCAGGCAGACTGCAAGATATTGATTGCCAGAGAGAGCTACTACAGACAATTGATATAGTCATCAGTGCTGCTGCTGCTTGGGGGGGAAGAGAGGAAGTATTTGCCACTAACGTGACGGGTACTCTCCGCCTATTGGAACTATTAAATCCCGATCGCCTACGGTTAGCCATATACTTTTCCACCGCTAGCATTTTAGATAGCCAAAATCATCCCCTACCCCAGGCAGCAACGATCGGAACCGACTACATCAAATCGAAATATCAAGCCCTACAGAAGATTGAGAAAATGTGGTTAAACGATCGGTTAATTGTTGTCTTTCCCACATTGGTATTTGGGGGGGCAAAGGATAAACCCTACTCCCATCTGTCGGGGGGGTTACGAGAGGTAACCAGGTATATTAAGCTGATCAAATGGTTACGAGTAGATGGGACCTTCCACTTCATTCATGCCCAGGATATTGCCACAGTTATTAGCTATCTAGTTAGCCATCCCCCCAGCCAATTACCCCAGCGTTTGGTGTTAGGCAATCCCCCCATCACTGTCAATCAAGCAATTGCCGAAGCCTGTGACCTATTCCAGGAAAAAATCTACTGGCAATTTAGTTTAACCCCCTGGCTGATCGATGTACTAATTAATCTCTTTCAGATTAGAATGGCAGAATGGGATCGATTTTGCTTAGCTCAGCGTCATTTTATCTACCAAGCTATCAATCCTGCTACTTTTAGCTTACCGTGCTATTACCCCCAGGTAAAAGACCTTTTAGCAGAAGTTAGCCCTAGGATTTGAGTTTTTGGTAAATGGCAACAGCAATTGTAGTGTATTCTGCCTTGCTCAGATGTAGATCTCGCAGTTCTTCGATCACAGCATCATAGCAATCGCGAAAGACCTGTATTTCTTTTTGCAAAGCAGAGGAAGTGTGGGGTCGGTTGACCTTTGTCGGTTCAGCTTCCTCCAACACAGCTTCAATTGTTTGCTCTGTACTGAGGACATTTCCTTTGAGCTTGCGATATTCAGGATACTTAACTTTGTCTTCTACTTCTTGATCGCCAAGCATAGGTGTGCGATAAATAAGAAAAACCCTACCCCCCAGACTAACTTCATCCCCGTCTCGTAGTACATGTTTTTTTACAGGCACACCATTAACTAAAATACCGTTAGCACTGGGTTTACCCTCTAAGTTACCGTCTTGAATGATATAGCTATACTGTTTATCGGGGGTAGGAGTGCGCAATAAAATCGCGTGTTGGCGGGAAACAGAATCCCCATGTACAACAATGGCATTACTAGGGTCTCTACCGATAGAATACATACTAGCATCCAACAAAAAAGTCTGCACTCCCCGCTCGTCACTCACCGTCAGTAAATGTCGTAGGGTTGGTTCATTGCTCCCTTTACGAAAAATTCCCATAAAGGCTCTGTTAGGACAAGAAGTTATTACAGTAGATTAACACAATTTTTTATCTTTGCTAATTTTTGTGCAAATCTTAACACAAATTAGATCGTTTTTAAGTCAGTTGGTATTGCTTGGCTAAGTGATTAAGGGAGCGACTAATTCCGCCAAACAAGTTCATAATATTCTCTGGTTGACAATGGTATTTGCGATAAACAAACTGCCGAACAGTAAGAGTATCATAGCTATAACTAACGGTATACCCCCAGCTAGGAAAAATATTTGCTACAGGGGGCAGGGGGAATGCCAAAATAAATTATGAAGAAATGATAACCAGCAAGTTATGTCTCTCCCCATTCGCAACGTTGCCATCATTGCCCACGTCGATCACGGCAAAACCACCCTTGTCGATGCCCTCCTCAAGCAATCGGGGGTATTTCGCGAAAATGAAGAAGTAGAAGCCTGTGTCCTCGACTCCAACACTCTGGAACGGGAGCGGGGCATTACTATCCTGGCAAAGAACACAGCGGTGCGTTATAAAGATACCCTTATCAACATTGTCGATACCCCTGGACACGCCGATTTTGGCGGGGAAGTGGAACGGGTACTAGGCATGGTGGACGGCTGTTTGCTGATTGTCGATGCCAATGAGGGACCAATGCCCCAAACTAGGTTTGTGCTGCGCAAGGCATTGGAGAAGGGATTAAGACCGATCGTGTTTGTCAACAAAATCGATCGACCGCAGGCGGAGCCTCTGAAAGCAATTGACAAGGTCTTGGATTTATTCATTGAACTGGGGGCAGACGACGACCAATGTGATTTTCCCTATCTATTTGGGTCAGGGTTACAGGGCTATGCCAAAAACACCCTCGCAGAAGAAGCAACAGACATGCAACCTCTGTTTGAGGCAATTTTGCGCCATGTACCTCCCCCTGTCGGTGACCCCAAAGCCCCCCTCCAATTGCAAGTGACGACCCTAGATTATTCCGAGTATTTAGGACGGATTGTCATTGGTAAAATCCACAACGGCACCATCCACCTGAACCAACAGGTAGCTTTGGTGCGGGAAAACGGCGAGATGGTCAAAGCCAAGGTGACCAAGTTATTTGCCTTTGAGGGCTTGCGGCGCATTGAGGTAGAAGCTGCTAGCGCAGGCAATATCGTGGCAGTGGCGGGCTTCAGTGATGCCAACATTGGCGAGACCATTACTGACCCCAATGAACCCAAATCCCTACCCCTGATTAAAGTAGATGAACCTACTCTGCAGATGACTTTCTGTGTCAATGATTCACCCTTTGCAGGGAAAGAAGGGAAATATGTCACCTCGCGACAACTGCGGGAACGCCTTATGCGGGAATTAGAGACCAACGTAGCTCTGCGGGTAGAGGAAACCGACAGCCCCGATCGCTTTTTAGTATCAGGGCGGGGGGAACTGCATTTGGGCATTTTAATTGAAACCATGCGCCGCGAAGGCTATGAATTCCAAGTTTCCCAACCCCAGGTAATCTATCGCGAGATCAACGGTCAACTCTGTGAACCCTACGAATACTTGGTTTTGGACGTACCAGAGGATACCCAGGGAGGTGTCATCGATCGTTTGAACCAGCGGCGCGGGGAGATGCAGAATATGCAGGTGGGGAACGGTCGCACCCAGCTTGATTATGTCATTCCTGCGCGGGGTCTGATTGGTTTTCGCGGGGAATTTATGCGGGCTACCCGCGGGGAAGGAATTATGAACCACAGCTTTTTAGACTACCGACCGACGGTGGGGGAAATTGAAACCAGGCGCAATGGAGTACTCATTTCCTTTGAAGAGGGGGAAGCCACCTTCTATGCCCTGAAAAACGCAGAAGACCGCGGTGTCTTCTTCATCAAACCGGGCACCAAGGTATACAAAGGTATGATTGTGGGAGAACACAACCGTCCCCAAGACTTGGAACTGAATGTGTGCAAGACCAAACAACTGACCAATATGCGCTCAGCGGGAGCGGAAGAACTGGTGCAGCTCCAAGCCCCGATCGAGATGACCCTAGAACGCGCCCTGGAATACATTGGTCCTGATGAACTATTAGAGGTAACTCCCACTTCTATTCGCTTGCGGAAACTGACCAAAAAACTGGAGCGAGTGAAAAAGTAGGCGATGAGTCATGCCGTCACTTATCCCGTGGTCGAAACTTTTCACTCCCTGCAGGGGGAAGGCTATTGGGCAGGGGTGAGTGCCTTTTTTATCCGTCTGGGGGGCTGTGATGTCCGCTGTCCCTTTTGCGACACGAAAAACTCCTGGAATGCTAGTCGTCATCCCTTGGTGCCGATCGAGGCACTACTGCAACAAGCGCTCCAGGCACAACCCCAAATCGTGGTTATCACAGGGGGGGAACCCCTTTGGCACAATCTCACTCCTTTGACAAGCTTATTCCGTCTCCATTCCCTGCGGCTGCATTTGGAAACCTCCGGTGCCCATCCTTTGACAGGGGAATTTGACTGGATCACTCTTTCCCCCAAGCCCTTTCTCCCCCCCGTGGCGACTATCTATGAACAAGCCGATGAACTAAAAGTGGTTATTCAGTCGGCACAAGATTTAGAGTGGGCAGAGACAGAAGCGCAAAAAGTAAAACCCTCTACCCATCTCTTTTTGCAACCAGAGTGGTACCAGCCAGATAGCCGTAAACTGGTCATTGACTACATTCTCACCCATCCCCACTGGCGCTTGAGCCTGCAAACCCACAAATATTTGGGTATCAGCTAGTAACTGGTTAAATTTTGTAAATTTTACTACCAAAAGTTTGGCAACAAGAACAGAGAAAGATTGCTGACACAACATCTGCAACTGCAGAAACAAAGAATTTTGTGATGAGAGGAGTCTTTCTAGTTGCGAAAAACTATAACCATGTCTGTCATTATCTGGGTTTGACAGCGGCAAAGGCAGAAATAGAATAAAGATGTAGTGAAAACTACAGTAGGGTTCAGAATGAGAGGAGCAAAAATATGACAGCCACTATTACCAATCCACCCCTCACTGCTAACTGTACGCTGTGCCTGACCCGTGAATGTCCTCTAGCTGGTGCTGCTAACTATCCTGTTAGGGTCTGTCAGACTTTTAGAAGAGCTAATTGCTACATCTGCAACCAACTGGATTGCGTCCTGCACGGTCACAAAGATTCTCCTGTCGTGCAGTGCGATCGTTTTGTAGCCCTTGCGGCATAGACCAAGAATTAGCGCTTATTTGGCTGGCAGCGGGGGACTGAGGGTAGCAGTGGAGGAGAAATGTTAAGTGTTTTGCCAATTCCTAGAGTCTCTTCTATTCTTAGGCTATCTTGGTTAAGGAACCTTCACTGCATTCACCCATGCGCGCAATTGTCATGGCAGGGGGATCCGGTACACGCCTACGTCCCCTCACTTGTGACCTACCTAAACCAATGGTGCCTATTCTCAACCGCCCGATCGTGGGGCATCTAGTCAATTTATTGCGTCAACATGACATCAAGGAAATTATCTTGACTCTCCACTTTATGCCCGATGTAATTCGCAATTACTTTGGCGATGGCAGTGAATGGGGCGTAACATTTCACTACATGGTGGAGGAAGACCAGCCCCTGGGGACAGCGGGGTCAGTGAAAAATGTGGAGAGTCTTCTGACAGAGACCTTTGTGGTGGTGAGTGGTGACAGTGTAACAGATGTGGACTTGACAGACGCAATTAAATTCCACCGGGAAAAACGATCGCTGGCGACGCTGGTGTTGCGGCGGGTGACTGACCCTATGGCTTTTGGGGTAGTGATTACAGACAGTGACGGTAGAATCATACGTTTTCTGGAAAAGCCTGCCCAGAGTGAAATATTTTCCGACACGGTCAACACGGGAATTTACATCCTGGAACCCAGTATCTTGCAGTACCTGAGCGCCAACACCCCCGCTGATTTCTCCCAAGACCTCTTCCCCCGCCTGCTGGCAGAGAATATACCAATGTACGGTTATGTGACTGATGCTTACTGGTGTGATGTGGGTTCCCTGGAGGCTTACCGCCAAGCCCAGTATGATGCCATTCGGGGGCGTGTCCACCTGCAGTTAGATTATCTCCAACCCCGTACTGGTCTCTGGGTGGGGCATAACACTATCATCGACCCCACTGCCAGGATTGAAACTCCCTCCATGATTGGCGATAACTGCTACATTGGTCCCCATGTCAGTATTGCCGCGGGCACCATCATTGGCAACCATGTCACCGTAGAAGCCCATGCAGATTTACAACGTCCCATCATCGGCAACGGGGTGTTCGTGGGAGAGGAAAGCCATCTCTGGTCTTGCACGATCGGGCGCAACGTGCGCATTGGTCGCCGCAGTCACATTATGGAAGGGGCAGTAATTGGGGCAGAGTGCACGATCGGTGAGGAAGCCTGTATTTTAACCAATGTGCGGGTCTGGCCCAGCAAACAAATTGAACCGGGGGCATCCCTGAACCACAATCTGATTTGGGGGGCGATTGCGCGGCGCAACCTATTTGGGCAGCGGGGGGTGAGTGGTATTGCCAACGTGGATATTACCCCTGAATTTGCCGTCAAACTGGGGGCTGCCTATGGCGCTACCCTCAAACCTGGCAATCATGTCATGGTCTCTAGGGACCAACGGACAATTTGTCGCATGATCTCCCGCTCCCTCATTTCGGGTTTGATGTCGGTAGGGGTGAACGTCCATAACCTGGAAGCCACTGCTATTCCCATTGCTCGCTTCATTGCCCCACGCCTAGAGACAGCAGGGGGAATTCATGTGCGCATTGACCCCGATCGGGGTGACCACATTTTGATAGAATTTCTTGACCGCACGGGCATCAACATTAGCAAGGAGAAGGAGAAAAAGATTGAAAGTACTTTTTTCAAAGAGGATTTCCGCCGTGCCCGCATTGAAGAGATCGGGGAAATCACTTACCCTGCCCGTGTTTTAGACTACTACAACAGTGGCTTTGCCGAACAGTTGAATATCGAAGCGATCCGCCAGAGTTGTTGCAAAAAAGTAGTAATTGACTATGTCTACGCGGTGTCGGGGGCAGTGTTGCCGAGGATTTTGGGTAAGTTTGGCTCCGACGTAGTGGTGCTCAATGCTAGCCTCAACCAGCTAGGGGCTGACCCCCAAACCCGCGTGCGCATGCTGGGGCAATTACAGGAGGTTGTACGGGCATTGCAGGCAAATTTTGGTGCCCAAGTGTTTGCCAATGGAGAGAAATTTATTCTGGTGGACGAGACGGGCAGAGCAATTGAGGGGGAGGAGTTGACGGGGGTAATTCTGGAGATGGCTCTCACAGAGCGCCCAGGGGGGACAGTGGTTGTTCCTGTCAATGTGTCAGCTATGGCAGAAGCGATCGCTGCTCGTCATCAAGGGAAAGTAATCCGCACCAAGGCCAATCCCAGTGCGGTGATGAGTGGTGCCCTCACCAATAGCGATGCGGTCATTTGCGGCTGCAGCGAGATGGGATTTATTTTTCCCCAACTGCACTTTGGCTTTGATGCTATGTTTGCCATCGCTAAGATTATTGAATGGATGACCGTGCAACAGCGCACCCTATCGGAAGTACGTCTTTCCTTGCCCCGCTTCCATCATCAGCTGCGGACTGTCCGCTGCCCTTGGTCAGTTAAAGGTTCCTTGATGCGCCACCTAGTAGAATCCCAAAATCCTGAATTTATTGAGCTGATCGACGGTGTCAAAATCCTCAATAACCACAATAACTGGGTGCTAATTTTGCCCGATGCCTACGAACCTGCTGTCCATATCTACGCCAGTAGCGATCGGGAAGATTGGGTTGCCCAGCAAATTAAACAGTATCAAACCCATGTGGAATCTTTTTGCCGCTTGCAAACTGCTCTTTCCCAGGATAGCTCCCTGTTGGAAGTTTAGATGGAACGATCGATGGGTTCCACATTTGGGGGAGGCGGGGTAGGCTGGTTATGCCGTTGCCAAAGAATAATACCAGCAAAAATACTCAGTCCCACCACAGTCCCCACGGTTATAGAGATGAGGATAAGGCGGAAATTATTCTGCTTGGTCGGATTCTCCAGAAATGTACTGTAGTTGGTGTATTGGTCACCGATCGTGAAGGACTTGCCCAGACCTCTACCCGTGGGGGGGCAAGAGGATTCAACGACAGTAGGAGCATCCCAGGCATCAAAACAGGAGGTGAGCTTATCCGCTCTAGGGGAGAATACGGTGGATTGGTCTTCCTGTGACGTAGGTGGGGAAGGGAACTCCCCAGGGGAGGTGATAATATGGGGTTGAGTCGGCTGGTTGTTCCATGACCGGGACAAATTGGCAATCTCTTGTAAATCTATCAGTAGCTCCCCTGCATCAGAGTAGCGTTCCTGGGGAGACTTAGCCAAACACCGTACCAACGCCTGCTCTAGTTCCACGGGAAAGTAATGACAACCCGCTTGTCGTCGTAGTGGTACGGGTTGAGTAGTAGTATGCGCCATTACCCAAGGTAAACCCTCCTGCACCTCCAGATTGTAGGGATTGGTACCAGCGAGAAGTTCGTAGAGAATTAACCCCAACACGTAGACATCCGATCGAGGGGTAGGCTCCTGTTTATCTAATTGCTCAGGGGCAACATAGTGAAATTCCCCCCCTGAAGCCGTCACCATGGTTTGGGACTCAGTCAACTCACCGAGGGGCGGTTCCTCACTGACAAAGCCAAAATTCAATATCTTCACTCGATCGGCAGGAGTAACCATGATGTGGTCAGGATGGAGTTTTTGGTGGGACAGCGCTCCCTGCTGCAAATTCCAGTAGGGCAAATTTACCCCCTGATGCGCTGGCAGCAGCCCTTTACATATCTGCTTCACCAAATTGAGAGCACGATCGGGGGTAATGGACTCCGCCGTCCTAGCTAGTGTCTGACCCTCCACATACTCCATCGTGTAAAAATAGCGCCCTGTTTTGGTCGTACCGTAGTCCTTAATGACCGCTATGTACTCATTGCTAATGGCGTGATAGAGAGCCATTGCGTAGGTAAAGTCAGGATTATCCTGGGGGTGGCAATGCAATAACTTGACTGCCACAACTTCCCCGCGATAGAGGTCAACAGCTTGGTATACCTTACTACTAAGGGGCTGAAGTAATCGATAGCGATTATTAGTATCGAGCAGTTCTTCTATTGTCTGCATGCTGGAAAGAGATTATGGAAATAGGGCTGGGGGTGTCCCACTGGAAACTTACTCCAAAAGTTTTGCTTATCATTATAAACAATGGTTGCAAGATTCATACCTAGTTTCCTCTCCACCTGGTACTGGGAATAGCCATCACCATATTTTTTACAGCTGCAAGTAACTCGTCATAGGCATTACTTAACTGATTACAAATTGTGTAGGTACTACTATCATTAGGTTTGCCATTTTCCTGCTCTTCCTCTTAAACCCATCAAACAAATTTCGATGTTGCTTTAGCACTGCACAGTGAGCTTGATTTGCAAGTCATACAATCATACACTATCCCCAGAGTTTGAATTGCCATTCAGCAAGTATCCCATCGCGACTGTCATGAACCTTGGGTATTCATATTTTGAACTAATGAAATGCCAAAGTTTATCCAATTTAGTTTAGTTATCAGAGAAGTGGTGGTGACCATAGACAAGACTAGAGGATACAAGAAGTGCATCATTAAGAAGTTGAAACTTTCCTAAAGAAAAATCAACCTAGATCTAAAAATACGTCAACAATACACAGAAAAAAGACTGTAAAGTTAGGTTGACTATTACATAGTCTCAAAGAAAGGAGATTGACAAAATGACTCAGAGCGTTACTACATTGAAGGAATTGTATCAGCTTGCTCATTCAGATACAAGTTTCAAGCAACTATTGCTGAGCAGTCCCAAGGAAGCCTTGTCCAGAGTTGGTGTAAGTCTTGCTAGTGAGGATGCCGAAGTAGTTGTTGTGGAAGAGACAGCTGGCAACTTCTACGTTGTTATTCCCACCGCTGAAACGGCTGCTAGTATGAGTGATGTTGACGATCCCATTGCCAAGCTGCTAGCACGTGCAGCATCAGATGAAGCTTTACGGCAAGAGATGCTGGCTGATCCCAAATCTGTAATTACTCGCGAGACTGGTATTGTAATTCCTGAGGAGGAAAAAGTTTCTGTTCTGGTACAAACCCCCAAGACAAACTATTTAGTACTGCCTCGTTCTGTAGACGTTGATGAAGAGAGAGAACTGAGCTCTGAGGAGTTGGAAACTGTGGCTGGTGGACGTGCTCCAAGATGGGTACAGGTTGTTGACAAAGTGATAAGAAGCATTTACATCAGCTGGAACAACGGTATCAAGCATTGTCTTAGCTAGCACAAGGTCTAAACTCTTGTTGTAGGGGAGGGATGCTTGGTCACCCTCCTTTCTTGTAAATTGTTAATAATAAACTACCTGTAACAACTCCTCTAGAGTTCTTATCTATAGGTTTCTATAACTATGACTCTACAGTAAACTAGGAGTTCCAACTGACCAATAACGGATACACCTCGTTCACTTAACTCTGTTTCATTGATTTCTCTATCGTAGGATTAAATAATCCTGTCATCCACAACATCTCGATAGACTCCTGTAACATATCCTAGGACACAAGTCTCAACTAACTTGCCTTGGGTGTAACTATACGCCAAAAATAAGGTATCATCACCGCCATCAGGGGATAGCGATACGGGAAAGTGGAGTGTCGCTATTTTAGCTATAAATAATTGAAACACCAAGGGAAGCTAGTGCTAAGATGGCAAATAAACTGGTTAAAAACTAAATTGGTAGGGAGGTTGTCTTGCGTACAACGGGGGCATTCGCTTTAGTTGACAGTTTGATTCGCCACGGGGTCAAGCACATTTTTGGCTATCCTGGGGGGGCAATCTTGCCAGTCTACGACGAAATCTACAAAGCGGAGATGCGGGGAGCAATTAAGCACTTTCTAGTCCGCCATGAACAGGGGGCAGTGCATGCCGCCGATGGCTATGCCAGGGCTACAGGGCAGGTAGGGGTATGTGTTGCTACCTCTGGTCCAGGAGCGACTAACCTGGTGACAGGGATTGCCACTGCCCACATGGACTCGATTCCCCTAGTGGTAATCACAGGACAGGTGCCCTCCTACGCGATCGGGACAGATGCTTTCCAGGAAACAGACATTTTTGGCATCACTCTCCCCATTGTCAAGCACTCCTACATGGTGCGTCGTCCGGAGGATATTCCCCGCATTATGGCAGAGTCATTCCACATTGCCAGTACGGGCAGACCTGGTCCCGTGTTAATTGATGTCCCCAAAGACATAGGACAAAAGGAATTTGACTACGAACCAGAGGTAACCGTAAATTTACGCGGCTACAAGCCAACAGTGAAAGGACATAGCCAACAAATTGCCGCCGCCATCAGGCTAATTCGGGAAGCCGATCGTCCTTTGCTGTATGTGGGGGGTGGGGCGATTATCTCTGGTGCCCACGCAGAAATTAAGCAACTAGCGGAACGGTTTCAGATTCCCGTCACGACCACTTTGATGGGCAAGGGAGCTTTCGATGAAAATCATCCTCTTTCGGTGGGGATGTTGGGAATGCATGGCACTGCCTATGCCAACTTTGCTGTGCAAAACTGTGACCTGTTGATTGCCGTAGGGGCTCGCTTTGATGACCGCGTCACAGGAAAGCTAGATAAATTTGCCCCCCTGGCGAAAGTCATTCACATCGATATTGACCCTGCCGAGGTAGGGAAGAATCGCGTACCCAATGTACCGATCGTGGGGGATGTGAAGATGGTACTAAAGCACATGTTGGAGCACACTTCCTACGAAGAGACGGTGCGCACCCAGGCTTGGTTAAAGCAGATTGAGGAATGGAAGGAGGACTATCCCCTACAGGTACCCCACTACGAAGGAGAGTTATCCCCCCAGGAAGTAATTGTGGAATTTGCCAAGCAAGCCCCTAATGCCTACTATACGACCGATGTGGGGCAACACCAGATGTGGGCAGCCCAGTTTCTCAAAAACGGGCCCAGGCGGTGGATTTCCAGTTCGGGTTTGGGCACGATGGGATTTGGTTTACCAGCGGCAATGGGGGCAAAAATTGGTGTAGGAAATGAGCAGGTAATTTGCATTGCCGGCGATGCTAGCGTACTGATGAATATCCAGGAGTTGGGCACCTTAGCCCAGTACGGCATTGCTGCCAAGATTGCTATTATCAACAACGGTTGGCAGGGGATGGTACGGCAGTGGCAGGAAGCCTTTTACAACGAACGCTATTCCGCTTCCAACATGGAATTGGGGATGCCTGACTTTGTCAAACTAGCAGAAGCTTTTGGGGTGAGGGGGATGCTAGTTACAGCCCAGGACAACTTAGCCCAGGCAGTGGCAGAGATTTTGGACTATCCTGGTCCAATCCTCGTGGATTTTCGAGTGAAGCGGGACGAGAACTGCTATCCCATGGTACCGCCAGGGGCAAGTAACTCTGAGATGGTGGGCTTACCTGTACCAAAGCGGCAGAGGGTGAAGGAGTTTGTCTAATGCGTTTAATTGGCTTGGCATTCCTTACAGTCCTGGTAGCGGAATTAGGGGATAAAACCCAGCTCTCTACATTTATGTTGTCAGCCCAATCCAGTGAACCCTGGGTGGTATTCCTGGGAGCAGGTAGTGCTCTGCTGCTCACGACGCTTCTGGGGGTGTTGGCAGGGACTTGGTTGGCTCAGTATGCCACCCCTAAACTCCTGGAAACTCTGACGGGGATAAGTTATTTGCTCCTAGCAGTGGGCTTACTGTGGGATGCTGTTAGTTATTGACCCCTTCTTATGATTACTCCGCAAACCACTGCTATTGTCTAGTCCAAAACCGATCGGAGTTGCTGCCACTGTTTTTTAACCTGATTACTAACTAACAGTTCTTTTGCAGTAGTTAAACCTGCTACCAAATCTGGGCTGTAACCACATTGCCACAGATAAAAGCCACTATTCCAAATAACACTTGTTTGTAGTTCATTGGTTTGTCCTTCTAGGACTGCTGTCATGAGCTGCACAGACGTATCTAGGTCAGACCAACGGGGATTACTCCCTTTCATACTGTAGTGCAAAGCATTGACTATCAAACGTTCTCGGCGTTGACCACAGTTAACCGCTGTAATACAAGCCCGATCGCGGGGCAGGTCACAACTGCCTTCCAACCCTTTAACAGTAATAAACTGGTCTTTGCCCAGTAAATGTAGTGCCTCAGTGATAATAATTTCTGTGGGCGGATGGACATAGCCAGCCACTAACTGCACAGCGCCGGCGTAGGGACACCAAATCAACTCTAAAGTGGCAATGGGCGGTCTTTTGCCGATCTGGGCGCGATAGGGCACTAAATCATAGGCAAGGGGAAAATGCTCTGGTACATAGATAAATCCCAAACCAAATTCTCTGAGGAGAGCGTGAATTTCTGTCAACGATCGGTTACGCCAATTAATGCCCAAACCTTGCCAAATATCAATCAGGGGAACACCCTCCTTTGTAGGCATGCAGTCGCCACCATGCTGTAAAACAGGAATACCTACACTACTAAGTACCAGCGCCGTAAGGGGGCTAAGGGGAATAGTACGGTCTCTGCCGTCGTAGGGTTGACTGAGAATGACTACAGTTTTGTCAAGGGCAGGTAACTGGGGACCCAGTTCGTAGTAGGCATCCAACATCCCTGCTAGCTCTGCACTGGTCGGGCGTTTAATCCGATGGGCAATTAAAAAAGCACCAATTTGGGCAGGGGTAGCCTCTTTTTGCAGCATCATTTTCATCGCAGTGTAAGCTTCCTCGCGGCTGAGGTCTGTATGGGTATGTTCGCCACTGCCTATTTTTTTAACAAATTCGCGAAAAACTGTACTCATAGTCTGCTGTTTGTAGGAGAGAAAGTAGGTAACCTATGGGGGGAATAGTCTGCCGATCGGTAGTGGTGATTGCAATCACTTCCCTGGGGGGTGGGCTTTCGCTGGGGACAAAATCTTTGATAGCAAAATTGGGGTCATCTGTCACTTCCCACATAGCTGATTCAGGCAAGATCGCTATCATATGACTATGGCGCAGAAAAGAAAAGAAAGCATCAGGAGTGTTCAGTTCTAAAGCTGCCTGCCAACTCAGATTACGCTGACCAAATTCCCGTTCCACTAGCCGTCGCATACCATAACCATCTTTGAACACAACATGGGGATAACTAGCTAGTTCTTGCCAAGTCAATTGTGGGCGTTGGCTGAGGGGATGGTCATTTGCCATAAAAATCTTGACAGATTCGCGATAGAGGGGCTGAATTAGCCAATGGGGTTCTTTCAACAAGTGACGTTCTGCCATCACGATCGCTATATCCACTAAACCATCCCTGAGGACCTTGAGAGCACGATCGCTACCGAGGGCAGTAATGCGCAGTTGGGTGGTAGGAAATTTTTGATAAAACTGTGGCAGTAATAGGGGTAAGAAGGAGCGACATACGGAATGAATAGCAGCTATACAGAGTTCTCCCTGGGTACCCGCCTGCAGTGCTTGCAGTTCAGTAATTACTGCTTGCCATTCCCGCCAAATTTTAGTTGCCCGTGTCAAGAAGATTTCACCAGCCAAGGTAGGCTTGACTTTATGGGTGCGATGTAATAACTCTACTCCTAAACTATTTTCCAGGGCTTGAATTTGTCTAGTAATTGTCGGCTGTGTCAACCCACAGCGTTTGGCTGCTAACTGAAAGCTCCCTGTTTCTACAACAGCTAAAAAGGCTTGTATCTGTTCAAATCGCATATAAGACTATGACCGCTTCCCCTCCCCTCTGATAGCTGGTATTACCAGACTAGGGGAGACCGAGGAATCCGATCGTGTTCCATGTTACGAATTGACCTGGGACAGCAGATTAAATTCCCGCAGGGCAGGGAGGAAATTGCGATTTTCGTGGTTAGGTTGGCTTAGTTTAATGAGGGCAAAGCGCTGGAGAGAGGACAGTTGTTGCCATTGTGCTGCAGAGAAAACTGGTTGTCCTAATTTTTGCAATTGGGCAATTACTACTTCAGGAATAGTATCTTCTTCCCAGGGTAAGGGATCGGGTATAGGCAAAGCTGCGGGGGGTGTGCCAGTGAGTTCTATTACCCATGTCTGCAGTTGTGTGCGATAGTTGTGCCTTGCCTCAGGATTGTCACAGGGCGTGAATACTAGCCATTCTTTCTGAGCACGATTCAGCTTTTGCCAGTGCTGTAGTTTCAGTTTTATTCCACACAAATCTAACTTGTACCTTACAATCATGGGGATACAATGTAATGTGGTCACAAAATCAGTTTCAAATTGAAAATAGGGTGCCATAATAAAACGGGAATGTTGGGTTTTAAGGCTAGAATTTTAATAGCTGCCGCGGGCATAACACAAGATTGGATGTCGTAATTAGCTAGGTCTGACTGCCCCCTACATCTATTACCAATCGTACAGCACAGGCTTTGAGTTCAGGCTGTTTGGCAGCGGGACAGGCAACGGGATGGGTTAAATTATTCACCTCAGCGGATGGGTGCCATAGCGCTCCCCAGTGCATAGGCATAAAAACTGTCCCTCTAGCAATGTGGGGTGTCACTTTGGCGGGCAACTGAGCAAAACCACGGCGGGATTCTAGGCGTACAATTGTGCCCTCTTTAATTCCTAGTGCCTCGGCATCGGTGTTATTAATTTCCACAAAGGGATGGGGATGCATCTTGTTGATCTTGGCAATTCTACCTGTGCGAGTTTGGGTATGCCAGTGTCCGTAGAGTCTGCCCGTTGTCAAAATAAACGGATAGTCGTGGTCAGGGGGTTCGGCTACCCCCAAGGCATCTTCTACGCAAAAGTGGGCACGCCCATCCTCCGTCAGGAATCGATAATCTGTATAAAGGCGTTTTTCTCCCACTGCCTCTGCATCGCTACATCCCTCAGGACAGGGCCATTGGATCGCTCCCAGGCGACGTAACCGATCGTGACTAATCCCCGCTACATCACAGGTACGACCACTAGTGAGCTGCACAAACTCAGCATACACTTCCGCACTGGATTGAAAGGCAAACTGTTTTGTAAACCCCAGGCGCCGACCTACTTCAGCAAAGATTTCCCAATCTGGCTTGGCTTCTCCCACAGGGGCACGAAAGGCTTGGCAGAGAGTAACACGCCGTTCGGAGTTGGTCATGGTGCCTGTCTTTTCCCCCCACTGGGCGCAAGGTAGCACTAAATGGGCATAGTCACTGGTCTCTGTGGGATAGTAGCAGTCTTGATAGATGGTAAAAGGCGATCGTGTTAAGGCAGCTTTTACCCGATCGAGGTGGGGCAAGCTGACTAGGGGGTTAGTAGCGGCAATCCATAGGAGTTGTACTTCCCCCCATTCTAAACCTTCAATGATCTGCCAGGCGGTTCTGCCTACCTGGGAAGAGATGCTTCCTGGTGGTAATTGCCAATGGTTTTCCACCTCGCGGCGGTGGTTGGGATTAGTTACTTGACGATAGCCAGGTAAGAGGTGGGATAGCCCGCCTGTTTCTCTGCCTCCCATGGCATTGGGCTGTCCCGTAAGGGAAAAGGGTCCCGCTCCTGGTTTGCCAATTTGTCCTGTTAGGAGGTGTAAGTTGATCAAACTACGGGCTTTGGCTGTTCCCTCTCGCGATTGGTTGATCCCCATCGACCACATGGATAGTACGGCTGAGGATTCCGCCCACCATTGCGCTGCTTGTACAAGGTCTCCTACAGCAATCCCACAATAGTCTGCTACCAGTTGGGGATGATACTTTTTCACTACTTCTTGATACAAAGGAAAACCTGTAGTGTAACGATCGATAAATTCCCGCTTAATTGACCCCCATTCTATCAACAAATGACCAATCCCGTGCAATAAGTAAATATCAGTACCTGGACGAATAGCCAAATGTAAATTTGCTACTGCCGCTGTCTCAGTGCGACGGGGATCAACTACAATTAGTTTGACATGGGGATTCTTCTTGTGGTGTTGGCGCAAACGATTAAAAACGATCGGATGACATTCTGCTGTATTGGTGCCAATCAGAAAAGCGCAGTCTGTAATTTCCAAATCAGCATAGCAAGCGGTCGGTCCATCGCTGCCAAAACTAGCCATATAAGCTGCCACAGCACTAGACATACATAGGCGAGAATTAGTGTCAAAGTTATTTGTCCCCAAACAGCCCTTGATTAACTTTTGGGCAACATAATAATCCTCTGTTTGCCATTGCCCAGAACCATATAGGCAAATACTGTCCGCCCCTGTGGTAGCAAGAACGTGCTTAATTCTTGTGACAATTAGATCAAAAGCCTCTTCCCAACTGATGCGACGAAAAGGCTGGTCTAAACTTGGACGGTAGAGGGGATATAAAAGACGGTCTTTATCAAGTGCCTCCAGGACAGTTGCCCCCTTCACACATACCATGCCCAACGAGGAAAGATGATCCCGATCGCCTCTAACTTTGTTACCGGCAACTACTTCTAGCCCACAACCCACGCCGCAGTATGGGCAAAGCGTCTTAGTTATTGTTTCCATGTAGTCTGTCCAAATGGCTCTACCGCACTTGTCAAGTCTACGATAGCCTCTCCCACTGCCTCTAGCGGGGTAATTGTTAAATTTTGTAACCACAGCAGGTAGTGCCTCCCGATATACCGTCTCTGTGACGTTGTCAGTTTTGGACATACTTCATGATCAATTAACCAAGGCAAAGGCAATAGTTTCTAGGAAGAGAAGAGAAAAGTTACCACTAAACTGGCTGCCCAACAAAAGTAGGGTGAATATAACTAACTCAAAAAATTCCCCTTAGTGTAACAGTAAGAATACCTACAACTCTACCCTTAGATTGAAATCACCTAGGAAAATTAGTCTACCGCTAGAGACAATTTAGAACTGCGATCAGGAAAAACTGGCTAAATTTGCAACCAGCAGTTAGCGTAAGTGGGAGATAGATATTCCTTTTTACTGTCTTTGACTAGCTGAAACCCAGATTAGATAAGGGATTTACAGTCCAAAAAATGGAGAATACATTAAATAAAACCTTTTGATATGTTTCCCTAAGGTTGACTTTATAAAATTTTAAAAAATGACCCCACTTAGAGAAAATCTGTGTTAATATCTTGTAACAAAGGTAACCTAGACCTTTATGACAAATCTTACTATGCGTACTATTTCCCTAGAGCAATTACAGAAGTTAGGTGGCACAATTCTCTCTGACGGTAGACTTCATTTCAACAACACCATTTACGTGAAAGCCTGTTCCCTATCAGCTCAATCCCAACAGCTGCTGGCATCCATCCTGGAGAAGTATGAGGAGTGTCAAATCGAATATCTATTGGTAGATGCTGATGATACAGCCACCCTCTGGCGGGCAGAAGGTGTCATTTACCCTGTAGCCAAGCCCAAGATTGCTCACGTTGAAGATAGCCCAGTAGAAGGAATGATTATGGAGAAAATACTCACGGATTTAGGGCTACCTTGCGTCCGTATCAGCAATCCTTTACTTGCCGTTACCACCTTGCTCAAGGTTAAGCCTGACTTTGTCTTTCTGGATTTACACATGCCTATAGTCAATGGCTATGAAATTTGTGCGCAGTTACGCCGAGTACAGGACTTGCAACACATACCTATTGTTATTCTCACTAGCAGTGACGGTTTAGTTGACCGCGTGCGTGCCAGGATTTGTGGGGCAACCGATTTCATGAACAAACCGATTAAGCTTCAGCTTGTCCAGAAAATGATAGAGAAACACCTACAGCCCGTCAGTGTCTTCTAAACTATGGGCGGTACAGGACTCGAACCTATGACATCCTGCTTGTAAGGCAGGCGCTCTACCAGCTGAGCTAACCGCCCTAGTGCTCAGTAATCCTAGCATGGTCCTAGCATGAGGTCAAGTGCTTACTTCAGATTGATCCCTACTACCTGGGTATGTGTACCCTTAGCTTGGGTGACTCCGATCGTCCGATCGGCAGCCTCGATCATGGGACGACGGAGACTGACCACAATAAACTGGGCAGTTTTTGCCTGTCTCTGTACCATCCGAGCTAATTTTTCCACATTGGCTCCATCTAAAAACATATCCACTTCATCGAAGGCGTAGAAGGGGGAAGGACGATAGCGTTGCAGAGCAAAGATAAAGCTAAGAGCAGTGAGGGACTTCTCTCCACCAGACATTGCCGCTAGGTGACGGACAGGTTTGCCTTTGGGATGGGCAACAAGATTTAAGCCACCGCTGAGAGGGTCTAGGGGGTTTTCTAATTGCAGATAGCCGTCCCCGTCCGATAGTTCAGCGAAAATAGTCTGAAAGTTCTCATTGACTTGCTCGAAGGATGTCATAAAAGCTTCCTGCCTAAGAGTAGTGAAGTTTTCAATGCGTAAGAGCAGTTCTGTCCGTTCTTGCTGCAAGGTTGTCAACCGCTGGCTGAGGTCTTCCCGTCTTCTAGTTACCTCATCATATTCCTCGATTGCTTTCATATTCACAGGTTCTAGGGCTTGTAGGCGTTTCTGTAGTCGTCGTTGTTCAGTTTGGATGTATTCCATTGTTATATTTTCTGGTAGAATGGGCAGGGGGTCGGGTAGAAGTAGGGCAGATAATTGTTGGCTAATCTGTGTTTGTTCAGTTTGCCACTCGACAAGGGCAGCTTCTAGTTTTTCTAATTGCCACTGGCATTCCTGATATTGGCGGCGTAGGTCTTGGAGTTGCCGATCGGTTTCATCTCTAAGGTGTTTCTGCTGACTGAGAGTTTGTTCTAGCTGTTGTTTCTGATTGTATAGCTGACTAAGGTTATCTAACAGGTGGTTATTTTGCCTATGCCAATAATCTTGTTGACTGATTAACTCTGTTTGGTTGTACTGATTTTGCCTTCGAGCTTGTTCTAGCTCCTGTTGTTTTTCCTGTAAATGTATAAGCTGTTGAGCACGGTCACTAATTTGTTGTTGCAGGGTACGACAATGGCGTTCTAATTCCAGTAGAGTTTCTTCTTCTCGTTGCAGGCATGTTTGCAGTTGAAAAATTCGCTCGTATTGGCCCGATCGTTCCAATTCTGCTAGTTGCCTTTGCAGTCTGGATTGTTCCTCTTGCTTTGTCGTGAGTAGGTGGGATAAGCGATCGAGTTCAGCACTGTGTTCAGCTATTTCCCGTTGGCGTTGGTTAATTTGGGTGTTTAGGTGATTTTGTTGTTGATAGAGACGTTCCAGCTCCCTCTGATAGTGCTGAGATTGTAGTTGGGCTTCTTGATAATTTAATCTTGCTTGTTGCAGAGCATTGGACTCCTCATTGAGTTTAGTTTCTAGGGTAGCCATACGCTGGTGCAAGTGAGCAAGAATCTGCTCTATTTCTGTCAGTCTGAGCCGTAGTTTTTCTACCTCCTCCGCTGTCCCCCCAGTCAAAGTCCCAAAACGTAGGTGTGTAGGGGGGGAACTGCCACCTGTCATTGCCCCCGATGTTTCTAACAGTTCGCCCTCCAGAGTAACCATACGATAACGTCCTAAATGGCGACGGGCAGCGTCAAGGGAAGCAAACACCAGGGTAGTGCCAAATACATAGGCAAAAACATTGGCATATTGGGGGTCAAAGGTAATTAAATTGTAGGCATAATCTATAGCCCCTAAACTGACAGCATCACTATTTCTGAGGAGAGGTGCATACTTCATTTTATTGAGGGGTAGAAATGTGGCTCTGCCACCATTGAGTTTTTTTAGTAACTGGATGGCTTGGGTAGCAACAATATCATCATCTACAACAATGCAGCCTAACTTTCCGCCCGCCGCCACTGCCAAGGCGAGTTGATATTCAGTAACAGTAGTCCCCAATTGGGCAACTAAACCGTGCACACCCCCCAAGTTCGCCTCTAGGAGTAAGCGAGTAGCTTTTGTGCCCTGGATGTCTTGGTTAGCTTGTTGTTGTACTTCCCATTTGTCCAGTTGCCTTTGTTTTTGTCTCTGCTCTTCTTGTAAACGCTGGACTGTATTTTGACAGGTTCTCAGCTCTGTTTGGGTGTTGCTAAAAGATTGCCCGATCGTTTGTATCAGATTCGTCGCTTCAGCTAGTTGTTGTTGATATTTATCCAGTTGTTGCTGAAGGAAGTGGGGGTCATGGTCTGACAATTTACTCAAGTCTTCTCTATGGGTTTCGAGCAACAGCTGAGCTTGTTCAAGAGATTGTGCTATCTTAACTTGTTCTGCTTGCAGGGGAGTAATCTCCCCTTGAATTGTCTGCAACTGTTGGCGCAGTTGTGTTTGTGCTCTTAACCAACTTTCTGCCTGGGCTGACATTTGCTGTAATTCCTGTCTCTTGTCTTGTGCGATAATCTGTTGCTTGTTGTAGCGCTCTTGCATAGCCATCAGTTCACCTTGGAGGCTTGTTTGCTCTTGGCTAATCTCCTGTTGTTGCTGGGTTAACTTTTCTATGGCAGTTTCTAGGGACATAAATTCCTGCAGAAGATGTTGGTATTGCTGTTGTAGAGTCTCCATTTGTCTAGTACAATTTTTCTGCTCTGCTTCCTGGTGGGCAATTTCTGTCATCAATTGCAGGTAATCTCTTTCACCTAAAGTTGAAACGATAGTGTTTAGTTCCTGTAATTTAATTTCTGTATCTGCTAGTAACTGTGTTAACAGAGTCAGCCTTTCATTATTCTCTGCTATTCCCATCTGTAGTTGTTGTCTTTTTTGCTGGTGGAGAGATTGCTGTTCCTGCAACAAACAGTATTGGAGCACTACCTCCATGGCTTGTAGCTCCTCCAATTGGGTGCGTAACTGTTGATATTTTTCTGCTTTTTCCCGATCGCTTTGTAGTCTTGTCTGGGCGGCGATCAATTCCTGTTCAATAATTCTGTATCTATCTTCTTGATCTTTTACTTCTGCTAATTTCTCCTTGGCAATAGCAATTTTGCGGTCAAATTCCCCTACCCCCGCCAGCTCATCGATAATCATACGTCTGTCCTTGGCATTCATGGAAATAATGTTTGTCACATCCCCTTGGAGGACAATATTGTAGCCTTCGGGATAAATACACATGGTAGCTAGTTGTTGATGTAATTCCCCTAGGGTACAGGGAGAACCATTAATGTAATAGGTGGAAGTATAGGTTCCTTGACTGGTGACACGCAATTTACGGCCGACAGTCCACTCCTGGTCATCATCGAGGGCAAAGGTAACTGTCACATTTGTTTCGGCGGTTTTAGCCTTCTGAGCATATTGTTGATTCACTAGGTCCGGTAAACGATCGGCGCGCATGCCCTTAGAGGTAGACAAACCCAGGGCAAATAGAAGAGCATCCAAAATATTGGATTTCCCTGATCCATTAGGACCAGAAATAACGGTAAAACCAGGCAAAAGTGGTACAACTGTATTGTTGCCAAAGGACTTAAACCGCGACAACTCTATCTGCTTGATGTACACTCCCTTGTCTGCCCCCAGCTCTGACTCAAGGGTAATGTATAGATGATAACGATCGATTAGTCAACAGTAGGTAAAGAAAAGCCTTTTTGCCCAAGTAAATTATCTGTACCTCTGGGGGACAAGGAATCGGTGCGGCGTGTGTACAATAGAGGCAAGCAGAAAAAGACAACGAGGGCGAGCCTTCCAAATAGGGGAGACTCGCTTTATTCGCAACAAGCTTAGAATGGGATTACCCTACAGAAAATTCGTATACGAGTTTTCAAGTCACACGGGAAAGCCCATGTCCTAGGAGGAAAAGGCAGGCAACGAAACTGTCCACCAGCAACAGCCTCTAGTTCTTGGGCGGAAAGTTCCCGATCGGTAACTTCTGCAGTGGCACGGGGGATAACAAAGTAAGCCCGATCGGCGGTTTGCTCCAGCACTGTGACATTAGTTTCAGCAGGGATAGTTAGACCGGTTTCGCGGGCAATCACACCCCTAGGATCAGCCAACATTTCAGCGCGGAGATTAGCATCTGTAGCTGCACGGGCAAGTAGTTGGGCAATAACATCCCCTTCGTTTGCCACCTCCTCCGCTGCATCAGCAGTAGGGATAACCAAGCACAGGTTATGATCTTGCTCTTCGACGACGCTGACTTCCAAGTTTTCCTCAATGGGTAACCCGACTTTAGTCAGGGTAGCTTTGGGGTCATTGACAAATTCAGCCTTGAACTGAGGGTCAGATTTGACTAAGTGCATCAGCTCTTCCAGGGAGTTAACTTGCTGAGTCATATATCAGTCCCCTAAACAATTTGTGTGGGCAATCTTCAAAGTAAGCTAAAAGCAACAGAAACAATTGACGGATTTTTGGGCAAAAGTTGTCTGTTTTTTCGGAGAGAATAGCAATTAAAAAACTACCCCCTCCGAGGTAGTTCATCTAGTTATGATAGAATTTGCCTACTAACGGCAGATACCCCACTTGGTAATGCGAGAAATGATACCAGGAGTTTTAGGGCAAAGAAACTTGGTGGCAATGCCAATGACGGTACCCCAGAAACCACCAGCTACAGTTGCCAGCTCTTCTTCTGTGAGTTCCCGATCGGTTTCGCTAGCAGCAGAGCGGGGCAGAATCAGGTACACATTTTGGGGGGTTTGTTGGAAGACAGATACATTGGCTTCTTCAGGAATGACCATCCCGGTTTCACGGGCAATGACGCCTTTGGGATCAGCCAACATCTCTTGGCGGAGAGCCTCATCGGTAGCAGCCCTACCTAACAACTGGGCAATGGGATCGTTGATTTCAACCAAGTCAGCAGCATCTTCAGCTGGGGGAATAATCAAATAAACTTCCTTGTCGTTCTCTTCCAAAACTGTCAGTTCCGCATCAGTGTTCTCATTGACACCAACACTAGCTAGAGCAGCCTTGGGGTTAGCAAGTAATTCTTGGCGAAAGTTAGCATCCGCTTGCGCCAACTGTACCAATTCATCTAGGGAACGAATCTCTTTGGTCATAGTCTGCCATCCTTTTATGATCGGGGGTGGACATTGACTAACTTATCGTGCACGCGACAGACTGAATTGACAGATTTTTCGGAGAAAGTTGCGCTATTTTTTGTCTCCAGGAAGAAGAAGTAGCCAACTAAGCTCAGTCAGCTACTCCCAAACTTGCTACAGACCCAAACAGCCCTTCACACCATTCATCACAGTTTTGTAGATGGTGTAACACCACTTGATAGAGAATTTAATCACGGGCACAATCCAACCACCACCTGCTACTTGTTCCAGTTCTGCTTCGGATAACTCCCGATCGTTGCTTTCTGTTTGGCTGGGGCGAGGCAGGACAAAGTAGGCTTTATCGGCGGTTTGCTGGAATACAGAAACATTAGTTTCTTCCGGAATGACCAAACCTGTTTCCCGCAAAATTACTCCCCTGGGGTCAGCCATCATTTCCTGTCTAAGAGCCTCATCGCTGGCAGCACGTACGATTAACTGGGCGATTAAATCCCCCTCGGGCTTAATTTCTGCAGCGTTCTCAGGTGTGGGGATGACTAAGTAAATATCCCGATCGGACTCCTCCAGTACCGTCAGCTCTACATTCTCAGGGACAGTGACCCCCGCTTGGGACAGAGCCGCCTTAGGATTAGCCAAAAACTCAGCACGGAACCCCTGGTCTGACCAGGCAACCTGGAACAATTCTTGCAAAGACGTGATAGCCATAGTTTAGATTTCTCCTGATTTCCATAAAAAACCAAGGGTGAGCCTTAAACCCACCCTGAATGAAGATTAGAGACCGAGACAGCCCTTCACACCAGTCCAAATAGTTTTAACAATGACTTGGCAGTGACGGCGAGAGAAATCAACAATGGGTCGCCACCAACTACCACCAGCTACAGCTTCCAGTTCCTCTGCGGAAAGCTCCCGATCGCTGTCAGCAGCAACAGGGCGGGGCAGAACGAAGTAAGCCTTTTCGGGGGTTTGTTGCAAGACAGAAATGTTAGCTTCCTCAGGGATGACCAAACCAGTTTCACGGGCAATTACTGCCTTAGGATCAGCCAGCATTTCTTGACGCAGAGCTTCGTCCGTAGCAGCACGAGCAATCAGTTTGGCAATAGCATCGTTGCCGTTAGCCAATTCATTGGCAACTTCAGGAGAGGGGATGACCAGATAAACATCTCTTTCAGTTTCTTCCAGAACGGTTAGGTCTACCTTCTCATCAACAGTCACGCCATATTTTGCCAAAGCCGCCTTGGGATTGCTGATGAATTCTTGCTTGAAAGCGGGATCAGAGTAAACAATATTGAGCAACTCTTGCATAGAGTTAATTTGCTGAGTCATAGTATTCAGTCCTTCCTTTCAGTTTCTAGTGGACGAAAGTCATATTAAGCAGGATTTGGCCGCAGCAATTGACTTATTTTTCGTAAAAAGTTGTCTGTTTTTTCTATTTTGACCCCCGCAAGGCGAATAAAAAAGGAGCCCTCCCTTAGGACAGCCCCTGCTTAAATCAATTCCACCGGCAACTAGAAGCCTTTGAAGATGCCAATTACAGTCTTGCCGATATCCCAGAGTTGCTTGCAGTTGTTGACGGAGAAGCGGACTACTCTCTTAACGAAGTCCCAGAAACCACCACCAGCTACAGTTTCCAGTTCTTCAGCAGAGAGTTCTCTCTCCCCATCTTGCACGGTAGCACGGGGGATAACGAAGTAAGCCTTGTCAGCAGTTTGCTCAAATACGGTGACGTTAGCTTCTTCAGGAATTACCAGACCAGTCTCACGGGCAATTACTGCCTTGGGATCAGCCAACATCTCAGAGCGGAGAGCAGCATCAGTAGCAGCACGGGCAATCAATTGAGCAATGACATCATCTTCGGTGTTGAGAGTGCCAGCTGCCTCAGCAGGAGGAATAACGAAGTAGACATTTTTGTCAGTTTCCTCTAGTACGTTTACTTCTACGTTGTCTGCCACGGTCATACCCACTTCTGCCAGGGCTGCCTTGGGGTTGGCAATAAACTGCTGCTTGAAGTTGGCATCAGCTTGTACCAGGTCAAACAGCTCAGCCATAGATTGAATTTGCTTAGTCATAGTTCCAGTCCGTGTAGGTTCTAGGGTGAGCATAACTAATTTACAAATTATCCCGTGGTGCCGATTGACGGATTTTTCGGAAGCTATTGCTTTTTTTTTTCGTCCCCTCCCTAGTGGTAGACTAGAGTAAGCTAAGACTCAGGATCAATGGAAAAAGTTCTGATCGTTGACAATGATGTCGATAGCCTAGATGCCCTGGAACGGGTTCTACGCAAGGAGTTCAAGGTCTTCCGGGCAGGTAACGGGTTTGAAGCCATCCACGTCCTCGATCGGGAGGGGGAGATGGCGCTGGTGATTTCAGAACTGAGTATGCCTGTAGTGGATGGGGTGGAGTTCCTGATGGGGATTATGCACGCCTATCCTGATACAGTACGGGTAGTGCTGACCCGTAGCCTTGATCCAGACTTGCTCCTGGCGGCAGTAAACGATCTGAAACTATTTCGCTACATGGTTAAGCCCTTTAACCGTGATGAGTTGCTCTTGGTGGTGCGGCAAGGAGTGGAGTCGTATCGGCTAGCTAAGGGGCAAAAGGCCTATGTTCCCCCGACTCATATTTTCCAGTTCCCAGAACGGCAGGGAGATTACCTCGCTATCGAGATTGATGAACGGGAACGGCGACAGCAGGTGGAAGCTTTGGTATCCTCTCCCTTTTTTCAAGCCCTAGCTAAGTCTGCTGTCTCGGAGGAGGAGATGACCATGGGTCAGAGAATACGCTCGCCAGAGTTGGATTTTTTAGATGACTATCAAATGCCCCAGGTGGACTTTGATCTGGATTTGGCTACCTCAACTGGCACCGATGAAACCCGACCGCAGCAGGAAGATGAGACGTTGTTTTTGATTAGGGAATTTGTGGCTAGCGTTCAGGAAGAGCCGACTACTGCCCTGCAAACGGGGGAGACGGAAATTCAAGTGGTAGCGGTAGAAGAGGAAGAAATACCCCTAGACAAGATAGAGGCTGTCTTCGAGCAGCTTGTTGAGGAGGAAACAACTCCACAATCTCAGGAAGAGGATACTGCTCTATTAATCCAGGAGTTTGTCTCGCAAGTGGCGCCAAAGAGCAAAGCGGGCAAAGATAATACCGAAAGTCCTGATACTTGTAGACAGGCCCCTGCCCCATCGTTGCCAAAGCAAAATCCGTGGCCAGAACCAGGTTCGCCAGGGGTAACAGAGGATGAACAGCTCCTGGAAGAAATTGATACCCTAATTCAGAAACTAGAACAGGAAGAAAAGACCAAAGGGAAAAAAGAGAAAATTACCCTAAAAAAGACAGATAATCCCCTGGATTCTCCTGAATTTCGCGAATTACAGCGTCAGTCGAATGCTTTGATTGCCCGTATTATCCGATCGTGGGGTTGACTGCGGTGCTATTCCTTTGTATCTTGAAGGCAAACTAGCAGGGAACTACCGTGTCAGCTGTGTTACTGCAAGCCCTCACTAGCCAAGAAATTGACTGGATCAAGGCAGAGGGGAACCAGACTACTGTAACTCATGGCGCTAACCTGGTACAACAGGGAGAGGTTCTAGACCAGATCCACATTATCCTTGATGGCAGTATCGCCCTCAAAGTCAAGCAGGCAGATAAAGAAAATGTACTAGCACAAGCTCTGGATATTTTGAGCGGTGATGCCAAGGAGTTATATCGCTTTGACCCAGGGGAAATTATTGGCGACGTGCCTCTAGCTCAGCCCCAGCCAGCTTTAGGGGACTGTCAGGCAGTTGAAGACTCTTTAGTACTGACGATTCCGCGGCAGAGTATCGAAGCCAAAGTAAGTGAAGATGAAGAGTTTGGCGCTCATTTCTATCAGGCAATGGCAATGCTGTTGGCGGAACGCTGGCATCGCTTGATTACGGAAGCAGAAGGGCGCATCAGTGAAGGGCAGTTTAATCGTGATTCCCTGTTCATCTTTAGTCAGTTTGATGACCGCGATTTAGACTGGCTTGTGGCACGGGGGCAGGTCAACACCCTAGCGGAAGGGGAGTTATTACTGCAGGCGGGGAAACCAGTAGAGCATTTGGTTATTCTCCTGGAAGGGAAGTTTCAGGTGTTTGTGCCAGAGGAAGAAAATGTGCTGCTGCAGGCATTTAGCACGATCGGGGGTTCTTCAACTGCGAATTTAGGCAAAGTGATTGGCACAGCCCAGGAGGGAGACCTACTAGGGGAAATGGCGGTGATCGACGGTCGTCCTGCCGATGTCAGTGTCCTCAGTCAGGAAGGGGGGTCAGTGTTGTTGGTGCCCCGCTCGGCTTTGCAGGTAAAATTGCAGCAGGATGCGGGGTTTGCCTGTCGCTTCTATCGCGCAGTGGCGTTTTTGCTATCCGATCGGTTGCGGTCTTTGATTAGTCGCATTGGCTTTGGTCGCCGCACCTATGGGGATGTAGTTGATGAAAATTTGTTACAAGAGGAAACCCTCAGTCCCGATCTGTCGGAAGGTTTATATCTAGCGGGGGCGAGGTTCCACTGGCTACTGCAACAGATTCGTAACCAAGGTCAGGTATGAGTGGCTCCATTTTTCGCAAGGAATCGATCGAGCGCTTAGCTTCCCCGGAAAAACTAGACCAGTTGATGCAGGTGGTAGACCCAGTAGGGTGGGTGCCCTTGGCGGCAGCGACGGTATTGGTGGGGGGAGTGGGGGTATGGAGTGTGGTGGGACGCATTCCCATCACCGTAACGGGACAGGGGGTGTTTATCTATCCCCGCCAGGTGCAAGCTTTGACAGCGGCAGGAAATGGCAAGGTATTGGAGGTATTAATTAAGGAGGGAGCGGAGGTAAAACGGGGTGACCCCATTGCCCGCCTGGATTTGCAGGAAGTATCCAAGCAATTACAGCAGCAAAAAATGCGCCTAGAGGAGCTGGAGCGGCAAGACCGCCAAGCCAAGGAATTACAAGCATTACGCCAGGATTTAGAAATCAACTCCATTGAGCAACAGCGCGCCAGCATCCGCCAGCGGATTGCCAATATCGAAGCCTCATTGCCAATTATTCGAGAGAAGACCCTCAATGTGATTCGCCAGGAACGGGAGGAATTGCAGGTGCAGCGGCAACGAATAGCTGCTCTCTTGCCGGACATAGATAGGCGTTTAGAAGCGCGGCGGCGGTTGTTTGACCGCAAGGAGGTGGATGCGGAGGGCAGGGAGGTAAAGGCACCAGTAATTACAGAGGATGTGCTCCTGCAGGCAAATCAGGAAAGGTTAGACATACTGACCCGTATTGCCAACATTGACACCAGATTGAAGGATTTAGAAGCCAGGGAAGCCACAGCGCAAAAGGAATTCCGCGATAATACCAATAGTCTCCTCGAGTTGCAGGCACAGCTACGGGAGTTGGACAATCGCCTAGCAAACTTGCGCCAACAAGCCCTGGAGGCAGAAAACGCCCGTAAAAACCAAATTATGGAAGTAAAAAGCAGTATTGCCCAGTTGGAGCTGCAGTTGAGTAACAATTCTCTCATTCGGGCAGTGGAACAGGGCAGAGTGTTGGAGTTGACCGTTAGCCCAGGGCAGGTGGTACAGCCAGGTATGCGCCTGGGCACGATCGAGACGCGGGGGCAGGCAGGGCAGGAATTGCAAACTGTCAGTTATTTCCCAGTGGAGGATGGCAAACGGATTGAACAACAACGACAGAGACTGAAAGCGCAAAACCAATCCCTCAAAGCCCAAGTTACCCCCAGTACGGTTAAACGGGAGCGGTTCGGGGGCATCAAGGGCAAAGTCATCAAGGTTTCTACTTTCCCTGTCACACGGGAGGCAGCCAGTAGTGTCATTGGTAATCCAGAGGTAGTAGAAACGATCGCGCCGCGGCGCGCACAGATTGAGGTGACGATCGAGTTGGAAAAAGGTGATACCCCTAGCGGTTATGCCTGGTCTTCCTCCAAGGGACCGGAGGGGAAAATTACCCCTGGTACCACCGCTTCCGTGCGGGTGATTGTGGAGGAAGTGCCCCCAATTACTTTTGTTTTACCGTTCCTGCGTACTTTCTTTGGTCTAAGCTAATGACGACAGCCACACCAACGAAAAAAAAGGTAAAAACGCCTCGTCCCGTCCGTACCCCCGTTGTACTGCAGATGGAAGCAGTGGAATGTGGGGCAGCTTCCCTAGGGATTATATTGTCCTACTATGGCAGGATTGTGCCCTTGCCGGAGTTACGCCGTGCCTGTGGGGTATCGCGGGATGGCAGTAAAGCCTCGAATGTGATCAAGGCAGCGGAATTTTATGGCATGAAAGCCCAGGGGTTCAAAAAGCAACTGGAATCCCTGCGGGAGTTGCCGCCCCCTTACATTATTTTCTGGCATTTTAACCATTTTCTGGTAGTAGAAGGGATCAAAGGGGACAGGGTTTTTCTCAATGACCCCGCCCAGGGGCGACGCACAGTCAGTTGGGAGGAGTTTGACGAAGGATTTACTGGTGTAGTCCTAGTGATGACCCCAGGGGAAAATTTCGTCAAGGGGGGAGTACGTCCCACAATATGGCGGGGGCTATGGCGACGCTTACAGCCTTCCCTGTTACCCCTGTTTTATTGTATTGTGGCGGGCTTCTTGCTAGTGTTGCCCCAGTTGGCCATCCCTGTCTTTAGCAAGGTGTTTGTGGACAACATTCTGATTGACGGCAGGACGGACTGGCTACGTCCCCTCTTGCTGGGGATGGGGCTAACGCTACTATTGCGTCTGTTCATTCGGGGGCTACAACTACTCTACCTGCGGCGCTTGAAAGTCAAAATGGCGGTAGAAATGTCAGGGAAGTTCCTCTGGCACGTCTTGCATTTACCAGTGAGTTTCTATGCCCAGCGCTTTGCCGGCGAAATTAGTGCCCGCGTTCCCCTCAATGACAATGTGGCGGCAGCTCTATCTGGTAATTTGACTACTACAGTAATAGACCTGGTACTGGCAGTCATCTATGCTGGGGTGATGTTTGCCTACAACGTGCCCTTGACGATCGTGGGGGTCACCTTTGCTCTCATCAACATTGCCGCGTTACAACTAGTTGCCCGCAGTCGGGTAGAAGCAAATATGCAGTTGGCTCTAGCTCACGGCAAGGTGGATGGCGTGGGGATCAGTGGGTTGATGAGTATTGAGACGATCAAGGCATCTGGGCTGGAGTCGGACTTCTTCAGCCGTTGGGCGGGGTACTACGCTAAAGCCATCAATATTCAAAATAAGCTGGGTATCTTGAATCAGCGGCTGGGGGTCTTGCCTTCTTTGTTGCAATCGACGGCAAATACCTCTGTGCTGCTGTTTGGCGGTTTACAGGTGATGGACGGCAAGCTGAGTATTGGGGATTTGGTGGCATTTCAAAGTTTGTTATCCAGCTTTTTAGACCCCGTGAACAACTTGGTGAGTTTTGGCAACACGCTGCAGGACTTGGAGGGGGACTTAAGTCGCCTGGATGATGTACTCCAAAACCCAACGGATGCTCGCCCGGTGGTAACAGAGGTAGCAGGCAAAGTGGCACGGTTACAGGGCTATGTGGAGTTGCGCAATGTTACCTTTGGCTACAGTCGTGTCAGCCCCCCCATCATTGAAAACTTTAACCTCTCTCTCAAACCAGGGCAAAGGGTGGCGTTGGTGGGAGCGAGTGGGTCGGGTAAATCGACGGTGGCGAAATTGGTGGCGGGGTTGTATGAGCCTTGGTCAGGGGAGGTGTTGTTTGATGGTGTCCCCCGATCGGAAATTCCCCACTATGTGCTGACTAACTCCCTTTCCATGGTGGAGCAAGAGGTATTTTTGTTTAGTGGCACTATCAAGGACAACCTGACGCTCTGGGATAAAACAATTCCCACAGCAGATATTGTGCAGGCGTTAGAGGATGCGGTGATTTATGAAACGGTGCGGATGGTGCCCGGCGGTTTAGATGGAGAGTTGTTGGAGGGGGGTGTAAATCTCAGCGGGGGGCAGCGGCAGCGCTTAGAGATTGCTAGGGCATTGGTGACCAATCCTTCCATTCTAATTTTGGATGAAGCGACCAGTGCCCTGGATACGGAGTCAGAATTTCAAATTGTGCAAAACCTGCGCCGTCGCCAATGTACCTGTGTTGTAGTTGCCCACCGTTTGAGTACGATTCGGGATTGTGATGAGATTATCGTATTCGATCGGGGCAAGATTGCCCAGCGGGGTACCCATGAGGAGTTGATTGCAGTGCCAGGTGTCTATCGAGACTTACTTGCTAGTGAGGAGCAGGGAGAAGATGAATAAGACTGTAGCAGGGGTGGGAATAAGGCTAAAGCTCTACGAGCTACGGGCAGTTACAGAACCAGTGCAAGTAACAGCAGGCAGCGTATCAGTTTATCTACAAAAGTGGCAAAACGGACAACCGATCGGGCGGCGGCAGTACCTATTTAGCGCCCAGGTGGGGGAAATTATCTGGAGTGGCAGCAGTGAAAGTGACTATCAGTTTTGGGTGGAGGCGGAGACGGAAGCAGAATTGAGTACCTTGGGGGACACCCTACCCCTAGAGGCAGTAGATAAGTGGATACACAACCTGGGTACCTATTTAGCTAGCTTCAATCCACCCCCTGTGATTACCCTCTACTGTGACCAGGAAGAGCATTTTACTCTCCTCAAGGGGCAGAAACTGCGTCCGCAGAAGGGTTTAGTGCGGCTAGTACAGGTGAGCAAGGGGGAGGTGAAGTGGCAGGGGGATTTAGCGTTTGTCCTGCTGCCAGGGAGTGGTTGGTTGCCCCTAGGGGAAGGGATGTGGATTGAGGCAGTTGCCCCTAATAACTTGGTTAAGGTAGAGGTGGAAGTTACCAGTCTCGATCGTCTTCGTCCGGCGGAGGTACGGCGGAGTTTAGACTATTTGTTAGCGTACTTTTGGCGCTATGTTGCCCACCAGGGGGAATTACAGGCACAGGCAGAACTTGCCCGTCTGCAGGCTAGGGCACAGTTGAATCAGCAACTCCTGGAAAAGGCTAACGCCGAGCTGGTTGCCATCCTCGAACCCAAGGAGACAGAAGCCGTACAGGAAGGTTCCCCTTTGTTGGTAGTGATGGGGGCAGTGGGGCGGGCAATGGGGATCAAGATTTCGCCGCCGGCTTCCTCGGAAAACTTAAAGAGGGTTAAGGAGCTAGAGGCGATTGCCAGGGCATCGCGGGTGAGGGTTAGGCAGGTTTTACTCAGGGACAAGTGGTGGCTGGAGGATGCCGGACCTTTGGTGGGATTTGTGTTACCGGATCGCACGCCTGTGGCACTCCTGCGGGACAAGGGTTACTACGAATTGCTAGACCCCACAGACTTAAAACGCCAGGTAGTAGACAGTCGGGTTAACGCTCGCCTGGATAGCCAGGCCTACATGCTCTATCGTCCTCTACCGCAAAAGTTACGATCGGGGCTGGACCTGCTCAAATTTGGCTTCCGTGGGCAAATTAAGGACATTATTTTAATTGTGGTCTTGGGCATCACAATCACGCTGTTGGGGATGGTGACTCCCCAGGCAACGGGCTTGTTGATTGATAGTGCCATTCCCGATGCCGATCGGGGTTTGCTGTTACAGATTGGTTTAGCCCCCATTGCTGCTACCTTCGGCAGTGCGATTTTTCAGTGGAGCCGCGGGATGATTCAAATGCGGGTAGAAACCCTGGCAGACAGTGTAACCCAGGCAGCAGTGTGGGACAAGCTCTTGACCCTGGGAATTCCCTTCTTCCGCCGCTACGCCACAGGGGACTTGGAAAATCGCGTGTCAGCGATCGGGGAAATTCGCAAACGGTTGGGTGGAAACACGATCGAGACTCTTTTTACCAGTTTCTTCTCTTTACTGAACCTTGGTCTGTTGTTCTACTATAGCCCGCCCCTGGCGCTAATAGCTTTATTGATTGCTGTAGTGCTGGTGATTTTTGCTACAGTCACGGGGGTAATTATTCTACGCAATGAACGACCATTACAGGAATTGCGGGCAAACATTTTTGGTACGGTAGTGCAGTTAATTAACGGTATCACCAAATTAAAAATTGCTGGGGCAGAGGAGCGCGCCTTCAAGTACTGGACAGAGCAATATAGTCGTCAACAGCGCTTGGTCTTGCAACAACAAAGCCTGCAGGATTTGATTCAGTTATTCACAGCCATTTTACCGATTCTTTCTTCAGGCTTAATTTTTACAGTGGCGGTTTTACTACTGAGCAAGGGAGGGGAAACTCCCAGTCTGACTACAGGCAAGTTTTTGGCTTTCAATACTGCCTTTGGCACCTTCCTAGACGGGGCAGCTCAGTTGAGCAACACTCTGACCGATGTCTTGGATGTTGTCACGCTGTGGGAACGGGGTTATCCCATTATCAGTACATCACCCGAACTCCCGCCCAATGCTACAGACCCAGGGGTACTGCGGGGGCAGATTCAAGCTTCTCACCTCTGTTTCCGTTACCGTCCGGATGGACCGCTTATCCTGGACGATGTCAGTTTCTACGCTGAGCCAGGAGAATTTATTGCCTTTGTGGGACCATCGGGGAGCGGCAAATCCACTACTTTGCGGCTATTGTTGGGCTTTGAACAGCCGGAGTCGGGGTCAATTTTCTATGATGGTCAGGAGTTATCGGGTTTAGACATTTATGCAGTCCGTCGCCAAATTGGAACAGTCTTGCAAAACGGACGCATTATGTCTGCTTCCATTTTTGAGAATATTGCAGCGGGAGCAGTAATCACGATGGAAGAGGCATGGCAGGCAGTGCGCATGGCGGGGATGGAAAACGACATCAAGCAAATGCCTATGGGTCTGCACACGATTATTAGCGAGGGGGGCACTAACCTCTCAGGGGGACAACGGCAAAGATTACTCATTGCCAGGGCTTTGGTACTAAAACCCTCGATCATTTATTTTGATGAAGCCACCAGCGCCCTCGACAACCGCACCCAGAGTATTATCAGCAAGAGCTTGGATGAACTGCAGGTTACCCGTATCGTCATTGCCCACCGTCTCAGTACCATTCGCCATGCCGATCGGATTTACGTGATGGAAGCAGGGCGGATAGTCCAGGTGGGAAATTTCGAGCAGTTGCAGTCCGAACCTGGTCTGTTTGCCCGCTTGATTGCCCGCCAGTTGGCTTAAGGTACTAGCTCCCCTCGATCGTGCTAATAAATCCTGCTTCCCTTAGTCTTTGGGCTTGGGCATCTGCTTCGGAACGATCGCGGTAGGCTCCTACCTGGAACACCCTTCTGCCATTGCGCATGGTCACAAAAGCATCGGGCACCAGGCGACGCAGTTGGGCGGTACGGTCTGCCGACTCGATCGGGACAAACACCCTAAACCTAAAAACACCGCCTGCAGAGCTAGAGGGTGGTCGCACCGCAGGAGCAGTAGGGGGCAGGGCTTGGGGAGGTGCAGAAGGACGTTCAACCACTAGCGGCACAGAGGGACTGGGTGTGGGAGCTAGGGTACCACTCAAACTTACATTCAGGACTTTTTGGGGGTCGAGCTGATTGCCGAAAGCACTGAGAGTTACGCCCGAAGCATTGTTGATGTCCCTTTGGCGGTTATTTTGAAACACATTCCCCCCCGGATCAGCAGCAGTACCGAGGTCGGGGTTAGGTTGACCACTGCGGTCCTTGAGAATGACTAGGCCATCCTCCCGACTGTTAGCAATCAAATTGCCCCTGATCTTAGGCGTAGCCAGGTTAGACAGGACAATACCAGCACGGTTGTTAATAATACGATTGTTCACGATCGTGACCGCCGATTTTTGCCCCACCGATAGACCAAACCCCGTATCCTCAAAAATATTTTCGCGGATTTCCCCCGTACTTTCCCCCACAGCCGATAGCCCACTAGCGCGGTTCTTGGTGAATACATTGCCTAGGATATTGGCACTAGCTTTGCCAGTGAGAAATACCCCATCGTGGGCAGTATCAGTGAAGGTGTTGTTGACAATGGCAACATTTTGGGCAGATTCCACCCACACACCGTAGCCCCGTTTGGCATTGTTGACAAGGGTAATACCACGGATTTGGGCGTTGTCGTTAGCGAGAATAGCTACATTTTGGCGGGCAAAAGTAGGACTGACGAAAAAACCGCCCCCAGAAATAACTACCCCTTGTCCTTTGCCTTGCTCATTGCCCCGCAGAACCACCCCCCTAGGCAACTGTAACGGAAAGGTTTCCCCACTGTCCGCTGTGTAGTTACCTGGTGCCAATTGAATGACTACGCCAGGAGTAGGGTTAGTGCGGAGAGCTGCTGTAATTGTGCGGAAGGGCTGGGTTTCCGTACCACTACTGGGAGAGTCCTGACCGCTGGGGGCGACATAAATCACAGGATTTGCCTGCACTGCCCAAGGGAGAGCAACTGTTACCAGGACAAAGTAGCCGATAGAACGCATGGAATTTTCCCTAACTTGTCTCGGTGATTGTAGCTAAACTAGACGGGAATGCAACTTTTACGTTCCACTGGCAACAGGTAATTCCAGAATCTGCTTGGTAACTGCCATGCTCTCTTCGTAGAGGGCTTCCCTGCCGTAGCGTTGCATCTGTTGCACCAGTAACACATCAGCACTTTGGTCGGTTAGGGGAGTAACGATGTGGGTACGACAGCCCTGGGCACCACCTGCCGCTTCCATACGCATACAGCCCGTGGATTCGGAACAGAATATATTGCAAGCATCGGAGTTTTGCTTAGAAGAGGAGAGCCGCAAGCCAATCAAATCTCCCACCACCAGCCCAGGGTTCCCCACGGGAATTGCCGCTAGTTCCGCCCGTACTTCTATACCATCCTTACCCCTAAACCAGATGTGCTCTAGGTTATAATCCCCGCCGCCAAAACTCCGTCCCACGGGTTGCCACTGCAAACGACTAGCTATCCACCCCAAGAACATCAGGGCTTGAGCGCTGTTGCCCCGTTCGTAATCGATCGTGATCCCATCTATGTCCCAAACCGCTTGGCGGCGATCGGGGGGGTCAAAGGCTTGGGCTGTGAGTTCCTGCCAGGGATTAATTCGGCGCCAGTTCAAATCAGCCACTGCAATCCCTGCTTCTAAGAGATTGCTTACTAGAACTAAGTCACGACTGACATCGCTAAACAGAGAGGAGTCCAGGATTAAGCGATCGACATTTTGCATCAACCGTTCAAACAGGAGGCTGCCAATATCAGGGCTGTCCTTCCACCAGACAAATACGGGCAAATCCTGCAGTGTCAGTTCCCTTAGAAGAGGGTAAACCCGTTCAAAGGCAGCTTTTGTCCCCCTGAGGGTAATGTATTCACCACAGATCAAGTTACTCCGACTTCTCTGAATGGGGCAATAGGAGGCAACCTGGGCAGTAATTCCCTCATCTTCCCCGGGCTGGGGCAACAGACAGATGACACGACAGGGGCTTTGGGCAGCAATGACATCGATCGTGGTTTGCACACTGGCTAGGTCTCCCTTAGGTTCGTAGACAATTAAGTTAAAGGTACTAGCTCTAGCAGCAGCGTGCTCTCCGTAGGCTTGCCAAATTTTGTTTAGCTCCTGGTCAATTTGGGCAAAGGATACATCCTTTGGGCTATAGAGAGAAATCACAGAACTCATATGCGCCTCCACTGTCTTCCATCCCGGTTAATTAGCTCTTCCGCTTCCTTGGGCCCCCATGTCCCCGCTTCGTAGAGAGGAATAGAGTTGGGGTCAGTAGGTATATCCCAAGCATTGAGGGCGGGAGTCACCAATTGCCAAGCTGCTTCTACTTCATCAGCGCGGGTAAATAGGGTTTGGTCACCCAACATACAGTCTAGCAGCAAGCGGTCGTAGGCATCTGACCCGCCAATGCCAAAGGTTTTACCATAGGCAAAATCCATCTCCACCGAGCGGGAGCGCAACTCTGTCCCTGGCATTTTTGCCTCAAATCTGAGAGCGACTCCCTCATTGGGCTGAATGCGCAGGATAAGAATGTTAGGACTAACTTGCCCTGCCACTGATTTGAACAAAAGATAGGGCACTTGGCGAAACTCAATCGCAATTTCCGTCACCTTTTTGGGCATGCGCTTCCCTGTGCGGAGATAAAAGGGTACCCCCTGCCACCGCCAGTTGTCCACGAAAAACTTCATTGCTACATAGGTTTCCCTGGTGGAGTTGGGATTAACCCCCGGCTCCGATCGGTATCCTGGCACCTCCTTGCCCTTCATCCACCCTGGTCCGTACTGCGCTCTAACTGCTGCGTACTGCAGATTTTTGGTATCAGCCAGGTGGGTAGCTTGGATCACTTTGACTTTTTCATTTCTGAGAGCATCCGCCTCCAGTTGGTTAGGGGGTTCCATGGCTGTCAGACAGAACAACTGCATCAAATGGTTCTGCAACATATCCCGCAATGCCCCAGCGGTTTCGTAATAGCCAGCCCGGTCTTCTACTCCCACACTTTCGGCAACGGTAATTTGGATGTGGTCAACGTACTGACGGTTCCACAGGGGTTCAAAGATAGCATTGGCAAAGCGCAATACTAACAGGTTCTGGACAGTTTCTTTACCAAGATAGTGGTCGATGCGATAGACCTGCCGTTCATCACAGACCTGCTGCACTACTTTGTTCAGTTCTTGACAAGAGGACAAATCTCGACCAAAGGGCTTTTCAATCACCAGGCGAGTCTTTTCTGGACTTTTAATCATGCCAGCGTAGCCCAGTTGACGAATCGCTTCGGCGAAGAATTTCGGTGCCACTGCCAGATAAAAGACACGATTGCCCCGTGTCCCCCTAATCTCGTCTAGTTCCGTTAGGAGTTTATTGAGTTTCTGATAACTGGCAGGGTCGTCCATGTCAGCAGCACAGTAGTACAAACCCTGGGCAAAGTCCTGCCACACCGCCTCAGCTCCTATCCCCTGCCCGTAGGTCTCCACTCCCTGGCGCATCTGCTCCCGAAAATAATCGTGACTCCACTCCCGCCGTGCCACCCCCACGATCGTAATTTCCGGTGGCAACCGCCGCTGCTGGCGGAGATGATAAACTGCTGGTACTAACTTACGCGCCGTTAAGTCCCCTGATGCCCCGAAGATAACAAGGATTAACGGTTCCGGTGTGCGTTCCTGAGTTAGTCCTACTCTTAGGGGATTCTCTTCTATTAGTGCTTGCACCATAGGCAGGATACGATACTAGGGAGCATTTTAGCGGTCTCTCTTGCCCCTCCCCCTAGATTGCTGTTTTTCTTTAGGTTTTACGCCCAGCCCCGATCACTGGTGACATCTTGGTAGCGCACAGCACGTATAGCAGTTTTGAGGTCAAGATTGCCAGTATAGAGAGCTTTACCAATAATTACCCCTGTGACTCCCAAAGGTTCAAGGGTGAGCAAATTTAACAGGTCTTGCACAGTACTGATACCACCTGAAGCGATAATAGGCACATCTACCGCCATTGCCAGTTGACGGAGTTGCTCGAGGTTAGGTCCTTGCAGGGTACCGTCCCGCTGAATGTCTGTGTAGACAATACCCGCAATCCCCAAGGTGGCTAAACGGGGGGCTAATTCAGTGGCGCAAACTTCCGCTGTGTGTAGCCAGCCCTGGGTCGCCACTTTGCCATTTCTGGCATCAATACTGACCAGCACCTGACCGGGAAATTCCCCACAAATATCTGCCACCAACTGGGGTGCTTCCACAGCAATCGTGCCCAAAATGACCCGACTGACTCCTGTCGATAATACTGCCATAATTGTATTACGACTGCGCAATCCTCCCCCCACCTGTACATGAACGGGAACTGACCGCGCAATCGCCTCGATAACTTTGAGGTTTTGGGGTTCCCCCGATCGGGCACCGTCTAAATCCACCACGTGGAGAGCATGGGCACCTTCCTCATACCAGCGGCGGGCGACTGCTAGGGGGTCATCGCTGAACACTTCCGCTTGCTGATAGTCCCCCTGATACAACCTAACGCACCGCCCCTCTAGGATGTCGATCGCGGGGATGATTTCCATCTAAATCTTAATCCTCCTCGTCTTCTTCTTCGTAGTCATCATCATCTTCATACTCTTCGTCCTCGTCGTACTCTTCCTCCTCTTCCAGCTCCTCTTCTTCAAACTCTTCTTCTTCGGCCAGCATGGCAGTGATGGGGGTCATAGTTCACTCCTAACGATTTGGCTTGATTTTACTTGATTATCAGGCAAATGGGTGTTTGCAACGGAAAATTTACTTTTCTTCAAATAGGGCAGAAAAGGGTAATATTAGGGAAGGCGAGCGCTGGGAAATGGCATGGCAAAGTATAGATTGATTACTCGCAGCGACCTAGATGGGATTGTCTGCGCTGTCATTCTAAAGGAACTAGACTTAATCGATGAAATTGTCTTTGCCCACCCCAAGGATATGCAGGATGGCAAGATAACAGTCACCGAGCGGGACATTACTGCCAATTTGCCCTACGTTCCCGGCGTGTATCTCGCCTTCGACCACCACTACAGTGAGACCCTGCGCTTGGCATCTGCCCCCCCCAATCTTATTATCGACCCAGAGGCTCCTTCCGCAGCACGGGTGGTCTACAACTACTATGGCGGTAAGCTGAAATTGCCCCAACTATCCCAGGAGATGATGGCAGCGGTGGACAAGTCGGATGCTGCCCAGTTTACGCTAGAGGAAATTTTGCAACCCACAGGCTGGACTTTGCTGAGTTTTTTACTAGATGCCCGCACTGGTTTGGGACGGTTCAAGGATTTCCGTATTTCCAACTATCAATTGATGCTGGATTTGACAGAATATCTGCGCACCATGTCCATTGCGGAGGTGATGGCGCAGCCCGATGTCAAGGAGAGAGTCGACCTCTACAGAGAATACGAGGACAAGTTCAAAGCCCAGTTACAACGAGTGTGCCAAGTGATTCACCCCCTAGTGGTTGTGGACTTACGGGAAGAAGAAATAATCTACCCTGGCAATCGCTTTATGGTCTACGCCCTCAACCCGGACTGTAATATTTCTATGCACATTATTTGGGGTGTCAAACAACAAAATACTGTCTTTGCCGTTGGTAAATCTATCCTCAATCGCACTTCCCCTGTCAATGTCGGTGCTCTAATGCTGCGCTACGGGGGGGGCGGGCACACTAACGCCGGTACCTGTCAGGTTGATAACGATCGGGTAGAGGCAGTGCGAGAAGAACTAATCCAAACCATTCTCAACCTCTCCCAAGAGGTCATGCTTACCCCGTAGATAGATAGCATAAAAAAGCCCCCGCAGGGGCAATTACCGAATTTGATGGAAACCCTAACTACTTAGTTAGCAATTGCTTAGTCAGGGGCATTTCCGCTGCATCCATCCGCGGTTGGATGGGGGGAAAGCTGGGCACAACGATCGATTTATCCTGCTTCGTCAGCTGATTGTAGAGCTTCTGGGTATTGGGGAAATTAGCAGCTGGGAAAGTGGCAAAGCGGTTGTAGGGCACCGTATCTTCACCAAACACCTCAGCGTACTCCTGGCTGTTTACGAGGGCAAAGATGAATGCCTTGATGCCCTTGGTCGCCAACAACTGGTTGTATTTACGGATTTCCGCCTGATCAAGGGGCGCTCTGCCCAGGAAGTGTTTAGTCCCTAATTCAATCACCTTGGTATTGGGATAGGGAGTATAGAACTCCTTGATGTAGAGATCGGAAGTACCAAGGGCCAGGATAAACTCCTTCACCGTGATCTCCCCATTCTGCAACTTACTGACATAGCGACTAAACTGAGCATCAGCCACGTAGGCATCCATATCCCGCTCGAATACCTGGCGATAAGCAGCCCGTGCCAAGGCTTGTACACTGACAGGGTCGAGGTTGGTGAGCTTGAAGATTTTGCGCTGCTCCCGCTTCTTGCTGACACCCTGCTCTATCAGAGTCTTGATCACATAGTCATTCATCTGCATCGTGGGTTGACCAAGGGTGATGAACTTAGGTGTTTCTTCTTTTTCCACCATCATGCCCTTAGTGCCCACCGTTGCCAGCCGATTGGTGCGCAGCGCTAGACCCTTGGGAGTCAAATAGCGCTCATAGGGAACCGTGTCTTCCCCAAAACTTTCCTCGTACTCCTTGCTATCGATGATGGCATCCACCAGGGCATAAAACCCCTTCTTGTAGCAAATGTCATAGTAGCGGTTCATCTCCTCCCGACCATAGGTGGGACGACCCAACAGGCGGCGGTGAATGTACTCGATCGCCTTGCACACATACAATTTTGACCAATAGAGGTCACGGAAGAGGGGGGATTTAGCCAGACGGCGGACGAATTCCCGCACGGTAATTTCTCCGTTCTCCAGTTTGATTTCATCCACAGTAAGGCGCTGCCCCTCATAGACCTGACGACCGATCACTTGCTGGTAGATAGCACGGATGACCGCCTGGGTAGAAGTTTCCGCAAATTTAACACTAGCATTCTTGTTGTACTTTTTCCCCTTAAAAGCAGGCAACTGATCCAACTTCAAGACTCTGGGACCGAGACTACCTGGCGCTTCTCCCCTTGCCCCAGGATTGCTGACTTGGTTGGTAATTGCAGGGCCATTGCGAATGAGGATGCGACGGGTATCCTTGCTAAAGTAGGCAGGGGAAGCACTGGGGTTGCGGGTTTCCTTGGGGAAGATAGCCCCAAATTGAATTTCCAGGGGGTCATTGCCCGAACCGTAAACGTGTTGATCCGGCAGCGGCTTCTTGTAACTGGCAAACAGGGTAATGAACTGGGGAATCTTACGGAAGGGGGCAGAATAGTTGAACAGGTCAAATTGGGCACCCCAGTTACGGGCAGGTTGGGCTTCCTGTCCCAGTCCTCGCTTATAAGGTACAGTCTCCTCGCCAAAGTAGTCGCTGTATTCGCGGGAATCTACCAGGGCATCAATGAGGGCAGGCAAACCACCCTGGGACACGATGGCAAAATACTTTTGCACCTCTTCGCGAGACTCAGGGGCACGCCCCAGGAAATGCTTAAAGGCTAATTCCAAAGCGCGGGAGTTGATGTAGGGAGTAAAGAACTGGTCACGGTAGAGGGGGGACTTACCCAGACGGCGGATGAATTCCTTCATGGAAATCTCACCATTCTTTACCTTGGATTCCAGGTCGTCTAGTTTAAGTCCGTAGGCGCGGGTAATATCCCGTTCAAAAATCTGACGGTAGGCAGCTTTAATTACCTCATTCTTCTCACTGGCAGATAGACCAGGCTTCATGACAAATTTCTGCCTTCTCTCCGCTGTATTGAAGTAAATTTGCGGTAAGCTCAACCCCTGCAAGTCCCTGGAGTCCCGTTGCCGCAGTTTGTTGGAAGGGGTAGGGGCTTTGAATTCCGCAATTGCTACATTGAAATACTGGGCAACAATGTCCTTTGCCTCTTGGTCATTGCGGAAGTAACTCATAGCTGCATTGCGCATCGCTTGGAGAGCTACCAGCGTGGCATCGGCAGAGCAGGCATTTTCAATAATTTCCCGCAAGCCCCGCACGTTCTGTGCCAAGATATTGGGGTCACCTGCCACCATGGCATAGGTGGTATAGCGCACAAACCAACTCAAGTCCCTTAGGGATTTCTTCATCCGCTCGGCACCGTAGGTGGCAATGTTAATGGGACGGAAGCCAGGGGGAATCTCTATTACACCCTCTGCACTGAAGAAGGAACGCAATAGTTCAAAGAAACCACTGCTCGCTTCCGCATAGGTGACTGTTCCCAGGGTCATAGCACGGACAATGTCAATTCTTTGCCCATCCATCCCCTTTTTCTCTTCTTCCTTGGGCTTTTCCAGGAACGCCATAGGCGAACCTCCCGTAAAAATCCGCCCCGCTCCCTTGGAGACTATGGTTTCGGAGTTCTGGGTGATGATGGCAGCAATCTCTAGCCGCTTGAGACTGCTCTGATAGAAAGTGTTGAGGTCTTCCAGTTCTGTGCGCCCAGGGTAACGATCCTGCTGTTCTAATTGCACGATCGTGGCAGATAAGGCAGTTTGATATAGTTGGGGGCGGGCATCGACAGCACCGCTAGAAGTTGTTATAGCCATTTAATTAACCTAAAACTGCGATCTTAAGTTCTAATTTATCCTACTATCGGCTTAGCCCCTTGCCCCTCCCCCTATTTACATTTCTAAACGATCGAGGTTCGACTAGCTCACCACCGTTGGGTTCGCCAAGCTCACCCTAGGGGATGTTTACCCATAGCAATGGCTGCTACCAGCATCCCCAACACTAGGAATGGCTGGGCACTGGCTTGATATTTCACATCATTGGCGACGGGATCGCGTAAAAAGTACATATCTTGGAAAGTAATCTGGGGAATAACCAGCAACACTAGCAGACTGGCTAACAGCTGCTCCCCGATCGCTACTAGGTAGAGAGCAATGCCGATCTGAAACACATCGATCATAAAAGCGGCAATCTGGGCTGCTCGCTGCACACCAAACATGACCGGCAGAGACTTTAACCCTAGTTGTCTATCTCCTTCTACACTCTTGAAGTCATTGACTACCGCAATCCCCAACCCTGCCAAACTGTAAAACATGGTAATTGCCACAATCTGCCAACTCAACTTGCCAAAGAGGGCTTGCCCTGCACACCAAGGCAGCGCAATATAACTAGCACCCAGGGCATAGTTACCTAACCAACCATTCTGCTTCAGTTTGAGGGGAGGAGCAGAATAGATATAGGCAAGGAAGGCACCGATCGCTGTAATAATGGTCAAAGTAAAGGTGCGATGCCCCGCCCATAGGTCGAGTAAAATTGCCACCGTAAACCCTAGGAGAAGGAGTACCCAGATTTGGATAATCACATTTCTCAAGGGGATAGCACCAGACGGAATGGGGCGATAGGGTTCATTGATAGCATCAATCTCGCGGTCATAGTAATCATTTAGCGTCTGGGTATAGCCTGCCATCAACGGTCCCGAGAGGAGCATACAGGCAAGGGCAGCCAGGAAATTCTCCCCAGTCCAACGATAACCACCAGAGGAAGCCGCACCACAAATTACTCCCCATATGAGGGGAATCCAGGTAATTGGCTTCATTAGTTGCAAGTGGATTTTCCAGAGAGCAGTGGCTTTAACATCCGCCCCCTTCATACCTAGTAACTGTCTGGCACTGGCTTGGGGATCACTCATGGCTAAGCTCCGAGGGACAGCCCTATTTTAAGCGACCTGCCAACACACTCATCAATAAAGTACGAGGGTCAGAGGCGACTGTTAATCCCTCCGGCAAGGGCAAGTCCGCCACCCGAATGCCCTGGCGCATCTCCAGGTGGGAAATATCTACCTCAAACTTGTCCGGCACTCGATCGGGGGGGCACACTACCTTGACACTCTTCATCAACAATTGAATAGAGCCACCTGCCTTGACTCCAGCCGGCGTACCCTTAAACACCAGCGGTACCACCACCTCGATTTTGGGCTTCTGGTCTACAGCAAATAAACTAATGTGGAAAACTTCCTTTTTGTAGGGGTGGCGTTGAATCTCTTTGATGATGGTATTGCCTTGGAATTCTCCCCCTTCTACCGTAGTGGCAATCAGGGTATTGTTGACTAAAGCATGGGCAAGCAGCTGTTTCAATTGAGGAACATCGATCATCACCGAGTCGGAGCCATTCCCCTTGTGCCCATAGATAGTAGCGGGTGTCCAGCCCTGGCGACGCAAAGCACGGGGATTTAGGTGAGCAGGACGGGGTTTACAGGCAAGGCTAAGGGGCATAGTGTTTGGTCAAAAAAACAGCGTTTTTTATTATACTCTAGTCATATCAACTAGCAAGACCAGGATTTTTAGCCCAGTTGTCTTGGAATGTGTAGGGTTAAGCGCTACAATCGTCAGTGACTGCCTCCAGGAGTAAGCCATGGCGCAAATTTATGGGAAGTATATCGATAGAATTCCTGGTATTCACGAGTTCCTAGCGCTTAAGTTTTATCCCGCCTCCCAAAAGGTACGTCAGCGGTGGAGAACCAGTGGCTTATCTGCTAATTTTATGGCAGACTATTTTGCTACCTTTTACCCAGGGGGGGAGAATGACAATGGGGTCAACGTACAGGCAGAGATCAAAAGCGCTGTTAGTTTTATCGCTAATGAACTCCTGGAAAATGCCATGAAGTTTAGCGATGAGTCTACTATTTTCCCTACCAGCATTACCCTCCACTCCGACGAAAATCAGATTTTATTTATTGCAACCAACAGTCTATCTGAGGAACGGATGGAGCAGTTTAAGCTATATTTAGAAAAGTTGACTAACTCTGACCCCTATGAACTCTACATCGAAACGATCGAGCGCAATGCCATGGAAGACACTAATAGCTCCGGACTGGGTTTTCTCACTATGATCAATGACTATGCTGCTGAACTGGGCTGGAAGTTTGAGACTAAAGAGATTCATGGCAAGCAGGTTCACTATGTAATTACTTCCGTCAAGATTAACATTGCAGAGAGGGTCTAAATATGCAGACAACCATTCAGGCCGAAGATTACGAAGTGCAATACTTACCAGAAACTAATGAAGTGGTGTTTCAGGGATCGCTGCGTCTCAGTGGAGCAGAGGAATATCAACCCATTGTGGATTTACTGGAGAGCTTAATTTCTGACCAAAGTGTCCATATTTGTTTAGACCTACGCAAGCTGGAGTTTCTTAACAGTTCAGGCATTAATATTCTCTCTAAATTTGTAATTAATGCCCGCAAGCGCAACACGATCGAGGTGACGGTCAGGGGGGCAAAAACTATTCCCTGGCAGAGCAAATCCCTGAAGAACCTACAACGCTTGATGCCTAACCTTAAACTGGAGATTGAATAGATTTCTTCTTGCCATCTTGGGGGGGGTGGGCATGGGGCTTTGTCCTGCTCCCTGGGATTGTTGGTGGGGGGGCTGGGTCAGTCTTGCTCCCCTCTGGTGGGCAGTGCAGGGTACAAAGTTAAGATTGGCTTTGGCTTTGGGGTTGCTGTGGGGGGGATGCTACCATGGTTTGGCGTTGTTGTGGCTTACAGGGGTACACCCCCTCGACTGGTTAGGGCTACCCTGGCTCCAGAGTGTGGCGATTGCCTGCGGTATTTGGTTGGCTGTAGTGGTATGGGGCGCACTGCTCGTGGGCCTGTGGGCGATGGGGATGGCAGGCACGATCGGTTTACCCCTATGGCTGCGTCTGGTAGTTGGGGTGGGGCTATTCTGTGGGCTAGAACGACTATGGAGTTGGTCGCCCCTTTACTGGTCAGCCCTGGGCTTTACCCAAAGCCCCCATAATTTACTGATACTACAGTGGGGCAGATGGTCAGGGCAGCAAACTATCACCGCGCTACTGGTTTTCAGCAACGGTCTCCTGGCAGAGTTGCTACTAAATTTTTCTTTTCGTTTAACAATGGGGGGGGCTATTTTTTTATTGATCACGATCGGTTATGGCTGGTGGCAGCTACAGCTACCTGTAGTGAATGAAGCCAGAGGAATCAGGGTGGGGTTAATTCAAGGCAACGTCAGCAATCGGGAAAAATTTTCTCCCCAGGGCGTGCAACTGTCCTTAGAGCGCTATCGGCAGGGGTATCAATCCCTAGCCCGATCGGGGGTAGATGTGATTGTCACACCAGAAGGTGCTCTACCTGGGAGCGAGCAGGGGGCATATCAGGCAATGGCAGATTTATTAGCAACCTATGGTGTACCCCTGTGGCTAGGTGTAACGGGGCAGCAAAATAGTCTCATTTTATGGGGGCAGGACTCTAGTCCCCTGGCAAGGTTTGACAAAGTCAAGTTAGTACCCCTAGGGGAATATGTGCCCCAACTGCTAGAGGGAATTGCTCAGCGTCTGTCCCCCCTGGAAGGGGAGTTTATCCCTGGTGCCTCCGATCAAATTGTCGATACTCCCTGGGGTAGATGGATTGTGGGAATTTGCTATGAGTCCGCCTTCCCTGATCACTTTCGCCGCCAAGCCCACAGGGGAGGACAAATCATCCTCACTGCTTCTAACAACGCCCACTATGCCCCTGCTATGCCCTGGCAACACCATGCCCAAGATGTAGCCCGCGCGATCGAGACCGATCGGTATGCGGTTCGGGTTACTAATACAGGTTATTCTGCCATTGTTGATCCCCAGGGGCGCACTCTATGGCTATCGGGCTTAAACACAACTGCAACCCACATTGCTACTGTCTATCCGCGCTCTACCCAAACCCTCTATGTGCAGTGGGGCGATTGGCTGACTCCTTTGTTGATGATGGGGGCAACGATCGGGTTTTATATTTGTGGGTACAAGTGGAGTTGACAATTTGCTCTTAAGCTTCTAGTAAGTAGGGCAAATTTCTAAAGAGATTTCAGTGCAACAGTTGGGAATTATTCCCGCAGTAGTACACATCCTCAGCCTCTTCTAAAATCATGCTCAATATCATTGAGGTCTGGTGCATAACTCTAAAATTATGTCCTGACCCTTTGGGAACTTTGGCGACTGACAGCCTTTTAATCCGATTCTTACACTGGAAACTATTGTTTCCCCATGACAGCTTTAGGGGGGCAAACCGCAATTAGCGATCGCCCTCACAAAGTATTCAGCTAGTTTGCATCATCATATCCCGTACTGCTGTCCTAGCACGAGATAACCCCCTGTGCATGTCGGCAACAAATTATAAGGGTAAGGAGTTAACCACATGTCAAGTTCCTGCAGCAGTTGAACCTGCTCTATCAATCGCAAGCGCTAGAACACTACCTCAGCCCTACTTCTGGGCAAAAGTAGCAGTACCAAAGCCTGCCGATGTAGGGTTAGTGCTGAGCAATCTCCTCCGCTGTAAACAGACAGAGTCGATGCTCGATCGTCTCCAGATGGGTGAGGTGGCTAAACAGTTCGTTGAAGTTGGGACATAGCACAGTTCACCGCCAAAACTAAGACAATAGCTCTGGTTTATGGCAACTAGGGTCTGTTTCCTGCAAATAGGGTTGTAGCTCACCCCACATAGCAAGTAGCTGTTGCGTCACTTCAGCCGTAGAGAGTTTGCCGCCGGTATGTAGCCCTGCTAGTAAAGATACCCGCTGAGCAAAGACTTGTAGATGGATATTGAATTCGCAGTTAAACGGGTCTTTTACCCCCCAGTAGGGAGCGATCGGGCAGATAAATTTTTTGATGTCCATAGCTACACCTCCCTTATCACCAAGAAAGAGCATTTAGGTATTGGTCTAGTAATTCCTAGCGAACTTGTTGCGGGGACGACGGGGCGCACCTTGTTTCATCAGCACCACCACAATGAAGTAGATGAGTAGGTAATAACTAAGAAAGATACCAGCTACTGCTGCCCATGCTGCCCAGACATTTTGCAACACTATATTCATACTAACCTCCTGAATTTACTCACTACAGCCAAGTACCAAAGGTGCGGATATAGAACCCTTTGAGGAATTGAGTCAGCGCACAATAGGACAAAAGAATTGCCCAGCACCAGCCAAAATAATCAGCAGGTAGAGGCACCATCCCCACACTTTCCCCTAGTGGCGTGAAAGGAATAATCATCCCCGCCACGATCGCTGTACCAGTGGAAAGCAGCACAGGCAAAGAGGGCCAACTTTGGACAAAGGGGATTTTAGCCGTGCGCAACATGTGTACGACTAGGGTTTGGGACAGCAAACCTTCCACAAACCAACCTGTGTTGAACAGTTTTACTTCCTCTGGTGTGTTAGCAGAAAATACAAACCACATGAGGATGTAGGTGGCGTAGTCAAAAATGGAACTGATAGGACCAATGAACAGCATAAACCTGCCAATATTAGGCACATTCCATTTCTGGGGTTTCATCAGAAACTCCTTATCCACACTGTCAAAAGGAATGGTGGTTTGGGAGAGGTCATAGATTAAGTTTTGGATGAGCAAGTGAATAGGTTGCATGGGTAGGAATGGTAAAACCGCACTCGAACCGAGCACACTAAAGACATTGCCATAGTTGGAACTAGCAGTCATGTTGAGGTATTTGAGAATGTTGGCAAAGGTACGCCGTCCCTCAATTACACCCCGCTCTAGCACCATGAGATTTTTCTCTAGCAGAATAATATCTGCTGATTCTTTGGCAATGTCCACCGCTGTATCAACGGAGATGCCCACGTCAGCATCCCGCAATGCCGCCGCATCATTGATGCCATCCCCCAAATAACCTACGGTATGCCCTTGCTCCCGCAGGAGTCGCACAATCCGCGCCTTTTGTAGAGGGGAGACTTTGGCAAATACAGTAGTGCTGTCTAGTTGTTCCATGAGTTCGGCGTCACCCATGTTTTCAATCTGACTACCTACTAATACCCCCTCAATCGCCAAACCGACTTCTTGGCAGACCTTGCGGGTAACGATGTCATTGTCCCCAGTGATGACTTTGACCTTGATGCCATTGTCCTGCAAAGCGGCGATCGCCTCAATAGCACTGTCTTTAGGCGGGTCAAGGAATGCCAGATAACCAACTAGAGTTAAATCCCATTCATCTTGAATACCATAACTGGGCACAGTATCCATCGGGATTGGCATTTCCTTGTAGGCAACAGCAATCACCCTAAACCCTTCTTCGTTGAGTCTTTGGGTAACTCGCATACCTTCCATGCGCACAAAGTCATTCATGGGCATCACTTCCCCTTGATATTTGGCATGGGTGCAGATATTGAATAGTTCCTCTACCGCTCCTTTGCAGATGAGGATATGCTTACCCTCTGCCTGCTCCGTCAAGGGCTGCACCACGACAGACATGCGCCGCCGCACAAAGTCAAAGGGAATTTCATCAATCTTGGCGTAGTTCTCCGCTGGTCTGAGGGAAGTATTGAGTTCCACATGTTCCAGCACTGCTACATCTAGCAGGTTTTTCAAGCCCGTTTGATAGTAGCTGTTCAAGTAGCCATATTCCAGCGGTTCATCATCCTCATAACCATGAATGTTCACATGGCGCTCGAGAATGATTTTGTCCAAAGTCAATGTCCCCGTTTTGTCAGTGCAGAGTACATCCATCGCCCCAAAGTTCTGAATGGCATTGATGCGCTTAACGACTACTTTCTGCTTCGCCATTACCACTGCTCCCCTTGCCAGATTGGCAGTTACAATCATCGGCAACATTTCCGGTGTCAAGCCCACCGCAATGGACAGGGAGAACAGAAACGCATCCAAAAACTCACCTTTGGTAAACCACTGGATCAGGAAGACGATCGGTACCATCACTGCCATAAAGGTAATCAGGAGATAGCTCACCCGATTCACACCCTTCTCAAAGCTAGTGAGGACGCGTCTGCCAACGATATTCTTTGCCAGTGAACCAAAGTAGGTGTGATCGCCAGTAGAAACTACGACAGCAGTAGCTGTACCACTCACTACGTTTGTGCCCATGAAGCACACAGTAGGAATGTCCAACACACTCACCTGATCATGAGCTACCACCACATCAGCCCGCTTTTCTACCACACTGCCGAGAGTGTCATATTTCTCCACCGGCAGAGATTCGCCTGTGAGTACCGCCTGACTGACAAAGAGGTCTTTAGCGCTGAGCAAGCGCACATCTGCTGGGATCATGTCCCCTGCCGACAATGCCACGATGTCCCCTGGTACTAGTTCACTTAAAGGCACTTCCCGTCTTGTGCCTCTGGTATCCAAGCGATCGCGGCGAATCACTGTAGCAGTAGTACTCACCATAGCCTTCAGTTTTTCTGCCGCTTGAGTAGAACGATACTCTTGGAAAAAGCGGAGAAAACCACTCACCAGCACCATGATCGAGAGAATGATCACGGTTTTGAGGCTGCCTTCTCCTGGTTCAGCTAGCAGGTAGTCCAAGACAAAAGAAACACTAGCCAGCACCACCAATATCCAGACAAAGGGATTATTGAAAGCCTTGAACAGCTGCATATACCAAGCAGGTGGCTTTTCATGTCTCACTTCATTTTTGCCATACTTGCGCAGGCGTTCGCGCACCTCATCTTCCGTTAGGCCCTGCGGACTAGCCTTGAGAGAGCGCAGCACAGCCTCAATGTCTGCACTAGCTTCTTCTAATACCCGCAGGGACAATTTGGCGTTTTCCCAGGCTATCTCATGGGTGCTAGCCCGCCTGGGACGGGTTCTAGTTTGCGTGTTTCGCATAGCTACTCTCCTCTGATGCTAGTAGTTTCAGTGCTGGGAAGCTTCTTGCAGTTGCTGTCTCATGCACCGATCGAGCCAGCGAGAAAACCACACCTTGAGGAACTGGCTGAACATCACTGCCAGTACATCGTCTAAATGGTCAAAAATGTACTCCCAAAATACTGCGAACATGGCAACTACCTCCTTGATTAGACGCACCGTGGACAAGAACCAATAACAAATCAAGGACTAGATAGAAGTATCTAATCCCTTGTCTTGACCAGGATGAGCTGCCCAGGGGCAAAGCACATGACACGCCACTGCCTTGCTCCCGAAGAGTGGGGAACAACCATACCCCCTTGTCCCAAGCCAATAGCCAGGGATAGGAGTACCCTCTCCTGTAGAAGTTATGGTCTTTTCTCCCTTTGGCTCACCTGTTAACCGCCACCCTTACTGTGACCTGTGGCGATCACCAGGTAAAAGCCAGCAATTAAACCTGTATTACCTTAGCAATCGCCTCTAAGCCACTCGCAGGGTAGGGGTCATTTTCGTCAGACACCAGAGCCTCCTTCTTCGTCGCTATGGTGCAACTACTACCAGAAGCCTCCATCTTTTTCTCCTTAATGTGAAAAGAGTATGAATCGCAAGGCTGATCCTTAAAGACCCTACCAAGCATAGGCTATGGTATACCTAGCCGAGGGGATGTGTCAAGTAGTATGTCAAAAAATCTTCCTAGGTGGGTGTAGCTCATGGTGATAGAAATCAGGCTAATTCATTTACGAAAAACATGAATTGATTATGAATCGAATATGAAATAAAACTGATACAAATGTTCTTGACTTTGCTCTGCTAGACAAGTTTACTATTGGAGTTATAACTAAATTGGTTTCAATCAGGGACGCCAGTCTATGTCTTTATGGAAATCATTTGTAGCGGTATTCTTAACAGTATTTATGGCAGAGCTGGGGGACAAAACCCAAATCGCTACCATGCTCTTCTCTGCTAATGATGGAGCCAACAAGTTGGTAGTATTTCTAGGTGCATCATCAGCTTTAATTGTAGCTACAGCGATCGGGGTATTAGTGGGAATGCAGTTGGAAAAATTTCTATCCCCGCAAATACTTCGCACTGCGGCAGGGGTGGGTTTTGTTTTGATCGGAGTGTGGACAATCTTTACAAAATAAACTCTTAGATAAGACTTTTATGCCCTCTAGCATTAGTTGAACTGTAGTGAGAAGAAGTAAGCACAGTGTCGATCGGGGGTAGCGGGGTTGCAACAACTCTGGGATGGCGGGCTAGGTAGGCTGGGATGCGATTATGGAAATATATCAAATCTGAGGAATAGTGGGTTTAAATCCCGCTACTGTGCTTCACTTGGTTACTGGGTTCTTGGTCTGACCGATCGGTAGACTGGGAAGTTAATGGACGTAACAACAAATCTTAAGGTCAATCTAGCAAGGTGGGGGAATTAGGCTATCGATCGGTGGTTGAGAGATATGGCTGATTGATTTACGGAACCTACAAGTTCAGCTGTTCAATCTGGGCAGCTTTTGACACACAGGGGTTTCGGCTAAATTAGTCAAGCTCTTTGTTTGAATTTTAGCAACTAAAGGACAAATGGTTTTATCCCGATCGGTTCCCATCTAACAAATATCTTTATTACAACTGTGTAGTTATTTGTTTTGTTTGTCATTGTTTTGCTTGCTTTTCTTAGTCTGCGGACGTTGGATCAGGCAGTAGTGGATTTGGTAGAAATAGGCAACAACAACATACATAATTGCTCTATGCACTTCAACAAGTCTTTCGATGGTAGCTCTGTCAGCATATCTTAAGTCTATCTCTTGGTAAGTTAGAAGTACAAAAGGCATCATTATCATTGTAGATAGGATCAAAGATACTAACGCCCCTAAAAACATGAGGCGAGCCTCTCTCACACTATAAAGCTACGTACGGTAACATAAACCCCATTACTACTAGTACTATTGCTATAATGGGACTCAGCTGAGAAAAGACCGCTCCCCAGAATACTAGGACTAATAGAGTAATTACTGTCGGAGACAAACAGTAGCTCGCCACCAACTAATAGGGAAGGGAATCCAGACAGGCCAAATATCCATACCACCTTACAAATCCTTGAGCGGAAAGTAGCATCCTAGGATGCACTAAAGTAATAGATGTCTCTACTCATTCTTAACTTTAGAAATGTTTGGTTGTTCTGGTTTTCTGTGTAAATTACTACAATAGTCAATAATTTCTCTGTTCTAGCATGCCCTCTGACTGATTAAAAAAGGACTGAAAGTATATGCGACTAGCCCTTACTCTACTGGGGGTTGGTGTTTTCTGGTTGTGCCAAACGATCGGTGGTGCCTATCCCCAACCAATCACTAACATAGAAGCCGACCTGGAACGGGTAGAAGACATTCACGGTGGGGCTGGACCCTGGGCAGTAGCAGGATTTCGTATGGGGAGAGCAGCTCTGCGGGCACTGGGTTTTACGGCACAAGTTCCCCACACTTCCCAAGAACGCTTCGAGCTATACGTTGTCCATGTCATGCCGCAGTTTTTCACCAACGGATTGCTAGGGGGATATATTCAGCTCAGCTCGATCGCTGATGGCTTACATGCTGCTACGGGAGCCAGTATAGGCAAAGCTAACTTGAAGATTTGTCCCCTAGAAGGCAGACCTAACCCCACTCGCACCGATTTGATTACTTTTGCTTTGCAGAATACTAGAAGCATTATTGTCAGCCGCAAGCCCAATCAGCCCCAGCGTTGTGTAGAGTTGACAGTCACCCAGAATTTTGCTGTTAACTACATGAACTTGCCCTTTGGTGAGCTGGTGGCTAAAGGGAGAGAGGTGATGACACTGCCAGATGAGGCAATCTTTACCTTGCGGGAGTTAAGGGAGTGCCCACCACCGCCCCCCGATGAATGTCGAGATGTGTTGTTACCTTTCCTCAATTTACAAAGAAATCCCACCTGAGCCATAATATAGCCCATACTTTGTAGAGATTGGCAATGCAACTCACCCCCCAAGAAAAAGACAAGTTGTTAATATTTACAGCAGCGTTGTTGGCAGAGCGGCGCAAAAGTAGGGGCATCAAGCTAAATTACCCTGAAGCGGTGGCAATGATTACGGCAGCTATCCTGGAGGGAGCAAGGGAGGGGAAAACAGTGGCACAGTTGATGAGTGAGGGCACTACTATTCTCAAAAGAGCGGATGTGATGGAGGGTGTACCTGAAATGATTGCCGAAGTCCAGGTGGAGGCAACTTTCCCCGATGGCACTAAACTGGTGACTGTGCATCATCCCATCCGAGATTAGAGCTATGATTCCAGGAGAGATTATCACGGGGGAAGGGGATATTATCCTCAATGCAGGCAAACCAACCCTAACTATTACTGTTGCTAACAGGGGCGATCGTCCTATTCAGGTAGGTTCCCATTACCATTTCTATGAGGTAAACAGTGCTCTGGAATTTGACAGAGAGAAAACTAAGGGCATGCGCCTGGATATTCCTGCAGGAACAGCAGTGCGGTTTGAGCCAGGGGATACCAAAGAAGTGACGCTTGTACCCTTTGGGGGAACAAGGGAAATCTACGGGTTTAATGCCAAGGTGGAGGGCAAGCTATGAGCTATCCTATGCACCGCCGCGCTTACGCTGATACTTACGGTCCCACGGTGGGCGATCGGGTACGCTTGGCAGATACGGAGTTATTCATTGAAGTGGAGCAGGACTACACCATCTACGGGGAGGAGGTGAAGTTTGGCGGCGGGAAGGTCATTCGCGATGGCATGGGGCAATCTCCCATCACTAGGGGGGCAGGGGCAATGGATACGGTGATTACCAATGCTCTCATTTTAGATTGGTGGGGTATTGTCAAGGCGGATGTGGGGATCAAGGACGGTAAAATCGCCGCGATCGGTAAGGCAGGCAATCCCTACACGCAAGACGGGGTGACTATCATCATTGGACCAGGCACAGAAATTATAGCCGGCGAGGGTCTAATCCTAACAGCGGGGGGGATTGACTCCCACATTCATTTCATTTGTCCCCAGCAGATAGAGGTGGCGATCGCTTCTGGCATTACTACGATGATTGGGGGGGGAACAGGTCCAGCTGTGGGGACTTGTGCTACTACCTGTACACCAGGAGCATGGCATATCTACCGCATGTTGGAGGCGGCAGAAAGCTTCCCTATGAACTTAGGTTTCTTGGGTAAGGGGAACAGTGCCAAGCCAGAGGGGCTACGGGAGCAAATTCGGGCAGGAGCGATCGGGTTGAAATTACACGAAGACTGGGGCACAACACCAGCGGCGATCGATGTTTGTTTGGGGGTGGCGGAAGAATTTGATGTACAAGTAGCAATCCACACTGATACCCTAAATGAGGCAGGCTTTGTCGAGGATACGATTCGGGCGTTTAAGGGCAGGGTAATTCACACCTATCACACTGAGGGGGCAGGCGGAGGACACGCTCCTGACATCATTAGAATTTGTGGTGAACCAAACGTTTTGCCTTCCTCCACCAACCCCACCCGCCCCTACACGATCAACACCCTGGAAGAACACCTGGATATGTTGATGGTCTGTCATCACCTCGACCCTGCTATCCCTGAGGATGTGGCTTTTGCCGAGTCACGCATTAGAAGAGAAACGATCGCTGCAGAAGACATCCTGCAAGACATGGGGGCTTTCAGTATTATTTCCTCGGATTCCCAAGCTATGGGTAGGATTGGAGAGGTAATTATACGTACTTGGCAGACAGCCCACAAGATGAAGGTACAACGGGGTAGATTGCCAGAAGATGACAGAGCTGATAACTTTCGCGCGCGAAGGTATGTTGCCAAATACACTATCAATCCAGCAATTACCCATGGGATTTCCCGCTACGTGGGGTCGGTGGAGGTGGGTAAATTTGCTGATTTGTGTTTGTGGAAACCTGCCTTTTTTGGCGTGAAACCAGAGATGGTGTTAAAGGGAGGCGCGATCGCTTGGAGTCAGATGGGTGACGCTAATGCCAGTATTCCCACACCGCAGCCTATCCACATGCGTCCCATGTTTGCCAGTTACGGTCGATCGGTCTATCAAACTTCTTTTACTTTTATGTCCAAGATTGCCATAGAAGAAGGAGTACCCCAAATGTTGGGACTGCAAAGACGGGTATTGCCTGTGGAAAACACCCGCACGATCGGGAAGAAAGACCTCAAGTTAAACAATGCGCTGCCTAAGATAGAAGTTGACCCAGAAACCTATGTTGTGCGGGCAGATGGGGAAGTTCTGACCTGCGAACCAGCTAAAGAACTGCCAATGGCACAGCGTTACTTTTTATTTTAATTGCCAGACTCGGGGCAGACAAAGGGAACGGTGGGCATAGAGTGGACGTAGTTTTTGCCACAGGGAGATAAAGTATTGTTTACATTCTGCTGTGGAGTTGCCTCGATAACGACACACTAGACCCTTGAGGAGGCGAGTAATAGCAATGGTGGCTGAGCAATCTGCCAGTAATTCCCGCAGTATAGCCACTAAGTCGGTAGATAATTCTTGCCCGACTAGCCAGAAAGTCCCCAACACAGATTTGCCCGCTAAAGCATTAGGGCTGTGCAAAAAATCAGGTGTGCCTAAAATAAACTGCCGATCGATCCACAGGGGTTGATTTTGACACCAAACTTCGGTGTGACTTTGCCACTTTCCCCCTAAAAATTCCTCACCCCTAGCTGTGCGCCCGAAGCGATAAATATCCCAGCCACAACAGAGAGATTGGGGATGTAAATTGATCAACAATTGTTGATAGAACTGGGCACCACTAAATAAGATTGTCTCCTGGGGGAATAACTCTAGTATGGCATCTTGGTCTAACTGCCAATGGCTGTAATTTAGCTGTTTTAGGTGGGGAGACAAGGATCGATAAATTTTGCCTGCCGTGGCTGTAGTGAGACAGACTTTCGCTCCTGACCCCAGCTGACCATTAAGAGTTAATTTATCCCCTCCTACCATGCCCCCCGCAATATGCAGAGTCACAATATGACACCAGTCTTTGCCTTCAGGATAGAAAGGTCGCTGTAGTTGCCAAGGGGAGGTGACATAGGCGGAAGCTAATATAGTTTCTCCCCCTCGATTTGCCCACTGAGCAATTAACTCGCCCTGCCAGTTCCCCATAGATTTTAACTGCGAAATATGCGACTGTATTGGGTTTCATGGCGCATGCTAGCTAGACCAAGCCCGATCGTACAGCTCTCTAATTCCACCTCCGTCAGTAAAATCGCCCCAGTCTGTGCCTGAATCAGTTGATGCAAATCAAATAGGATTTTCTGCCCCTCCGTTTGCCCGATCGGGATTGCCTTGATTGCGGCACTGATAATATTGGCAGACCAAGTAAACAGGAAAATGGACAAGCTTTCTTCCAGAGAAATACCCCAGTGATAGGCAGTAATAGCAAAAGCTACCACATAATTACAGGGAGTTAGGTTAATAGCTAAACTAGGGGGAAACTGACCCATATCCTGTAATAATTTAATGAGGGCACTTCCCATTTGCCAACTTTGGTAGCGCAATTCTTCTGTATCCCTTTGGGCGGATAACCAGTTATTCCAGTAAATTAGGTGGTCAATATCAAAATCAACTACCAGGGGATAAATTAGTTTTAGTATCCGCCCATCCAAGCTAACAGAACCATAGCACAATTCATGGCGCAGCCACCGATCGAGGTCAGCCCCATTTTTAATTACCCCCTCCTCTACCAACCACTCAATCCCTTCTGAATAGCTATAGGCACCGATCGGTAAAGCAGGGCTAGCCAATTGTAAAGCGGCGAGAAAACTGTTGTTCAATGGTGATGGTGATATGCGCCTACTTCTGGGTAAAAGGGTACTATCTCTTCCTCCACAGTTAAACCCATCTCTTGTAACATTTCCGCTATGACGGGATCGGGAGGAAAACGTAGCCAGGTCTCACTAATTTGCAGAGGCACATGCCGATTGCCTAAATGATAGCTAGCTCGCAAAAGTTGTAGAGGACTACTAGCCCTAACTGTCATGACCGGCTCTGGTCGGGGGGCAACTCTGAGTACCAAATCCCGATCGGGAATATGCACCAAATCTTCATCATGCAGATAAATCCCCCTCGGCAACTCAAAGTAGAATTGCTCCCCTGCTTCTGTCTGCCAACCCAAAATGCGCTTGCGTCTTTCCTCTGCTGTTAAGTTAAGAGTACCGTCAACCTCAACAAGGCTGTCATGTTCTAGGAGAACAGCAGCAAATGTAGCCATCTTTACCCACTCATACATTTCTCCTCACTAAAATACACCATATAGGGTTTGAGGAAAACGTATGGGCATTCTCCATGTGGGCATCGCCGGACCAGTGGGGTCAGGGAAAACAGCACTAACAGAAGCACTCTGCAAATCTTTACGCGATCGTTACAACATTGCTGTCGTCACCAATGACATCTACACAAAAGAAGATGCCCAGTTTTTGGTGCGTGCCCAAGCCCTCAGCCCCGATCGGATTATTGGCGTGGAAACAGGTGGCTGTCCCCATACTGCTATCCGTGATGATGTGTCCATTAATTTGGCAGCAATTAACACCCTGGAAAAGCAATTCCCCGACCTAGATGTGATTTTTGTGGAAAGTGGAGGTGACAATCTTTCTGCTACCTTTAGCCCCGAACTGGTTGATATAACTATCTTCGTGATTGATGTTGCTGCTGGTGACAAAATTCCCCGTAAAGGCGGTCCTGGGATTACCAAGTCCGACTTGTTAGTCATCAACAAGATTGACCTAGCACCCTACGTAGGAGCAGATTTGGCAGTCATGGAGAGAGATGCACGCAAGATGCGTAAAGATAAGCCCTTCGTCTTTACCAACCTTAAAACTGGTACAGGCCTAGATTCAGTCATCAACTTTCTCTCCCAGTTCTTGCCCCAACCTGTGGTCAAAGCGTAAATCTTTCGGTAATTGGTATCATATGATACCACTATCTTAGTTCATTTCCCTAATCATCTTCCTAAACTTGTTTACATGATCCTTTGCTCAATGCAGGTGTGGACAAGACAAGTTTGTTTTTATCGTTGCGAGGAGAAAAATTAGCCCATGACTTCTTTTAATCGTCGTCGGTTTCTGCTGTCTGGCTCTTTGCTGGTGGGGACAAGTTTACTGATCAAAGCCTGCGGCACTCAACAGGGAGGAACTCCTACCCAAACCTCTACTCCTAGTACTCCTGGGGGCGCCACAAGTGGTGACGTAATCAAGGTAGGGATTTTACACTCCCTGAGTGGAACAATGGCAATCAGTGAAAAGAGTGTGGTAGATGCAGAGTTAATGGCGATCGAGGAAATCAATGCCGCTGGGGGGGTCTTGGGCAAAAAGATTGAACCGATCGTGGAAGATGGTGCTTCGGATTGGCCCACGTTTGCTGAAAAGGCACGGAAGTTAATTGATCAGGACAAGGTGGCAACTGTGTTTGGTTGCTGGACTTCTGCTAGTCGTAAAGCTGTCTTGCCTGTGTTTGAAGAGAAAAACCACATGCTGTGGTATCCCGTGCAGTATGAAGGGCAGGAATGTTCTAAGAATATCTTTTACACAGGTGCAGCGCCAAATCAGCAGATTGAGCCCTCCGTGGACTGGCTGCTAGAGAATAAGGGTAAGGAGTTTTTCCTGGTTGGTTCTGACTACGTTTTCCCTCGCACAGCTAACACGATTATCAAAGCGCAGCTGGCAGCCAAGGGTGGCAAAGTGGTAGGAGAGGACTATATTCCCCTGGGGAGTACGGAAGTAACACCAATCATTACAAAGATCAAGGCAGCTCTACCCAATGGCGGCGTGATTTACAACAGTCTCAATGGCGACAGTAATGTTGCTTTTTTCAAACAGTTACAGGGGGCAGGTTTGGGTCCGGATAAATACCCGTCTATGTCCGTCAGTATTGCGGAAGAAGAAGTAAAGGCGATCGGGGTGGAATTTCTCAAAGGTCACTTTGCTGCTTGGAATTATTTCCAAACAGTGGACACGCCTGCTAGCAAGAAGTTTGTGGAGAGTTTCAAGGCTAAGTACGGTGCTGACCGCGTGGTTAATGACCCTATGGAAGCTGCTTATATCATGGTCTATCTGTGGAAGCAAGCTGTGGAGAAGGCAGGTACATTTGAGGATTTAGAAAAAGTGCGCCAAGCTGCCTACGGTCAAGAGTTTGATGCTCCTGAGGGTAGAATCAAGATGCACACTAACCATCACATTTCTAAGTTTGTGCGGATTGGTCGTGTGCGGGATGACGGTCTGTTTGATATTGTCTTCTCTACAGATAAGGCAGTCGATCCTGTGCCCTGGAATCAGTATGTAGCAGAAACCAAGGGCTTTGCCTGTGATTGGTCTGATCCAGCTAAGGGAGGTAAGTACAAGATTTAATGGAATTATTGAGTGGAGCATTTAACGGCATCGCTACAGGGTCAGTTTTACTCCTAGCAGCTCTCGGTCTAACGATCGTGTTTGGGCTGATGGGAGTTATAAACATGGCTCATGGCGAGCTAATGATGCTAGGTGCTTACACCACTTTTGTTGTGCAAAATGTCTTTAAGGGTTTGGGGCAGCCCTGGCAGGAGAGTTATGTATTCTTCGCTTTATTGGCTGCCTTTTTTGTGACAGCTCTGTTTGGGCTGGTTTTGGAACGATCGGTTATTCGTTTTCTTTATGGCAGACCATTAGAGACGCTTTTGGCTACCTGGGGTGTAAGTTTGATACTGCAGCAGTTTGTCCGCAGTGTGAACTGGGTGCTGGTCATCGGTATAGTCTTGTTTTTGGTTTTGTTCGGGGGGGCTATCTTTCTTGCCCAGAAGTTAAGGCGTTTGGTGCCGTCTTGGGCTAGGGCAGTGTTGTTCTGTCTGTCCCTGGCTATATCTTTGGTCACAGGGGCGTTTCTCAGTCAGAGATTCGGTCTAGCTGTCAACAAGCCCTGGTTTGGTGCCCAGAACGTGGATGTTACTGCTCCTGCTTGGCTGCGATCGGGTTTGCGGGTGAGTGAAAACTTACAACTGCCCTACACCAGAATTTTCATCATTGTCTTAACGGTTCTTTGTCTAGCAGGGATGTGGTTGTTCTTGCAGAAATCACCCTGGGGTTTACGCATTCGCGCAGTGACGCAAAATCGCAGTATGAGTGCCTGTCTGGGAATCAATACCGATCGAGTAGATGCATTAACCTTTGCGATTGGTTCGGGTTTAGCAGGGATTGCAGGATGTGCTGTTAGCTTTCTCGGTTCTGTGGGACCAAACACAGGGCAAAACTACATCGTGGATACTTTCATGGTGGTAGTGGTGGGGGGTGTGGGCAATCTCTGGGGCAGTGTAGTAGCGGCTTTGGCAATTGGTACGATTAACTATCTCTTGGGTTCAGGGACGATTGCTAACCTAGTGAAATCAATTCCTGGCGTGTTTGAGTTCTTTAGTTTTTTTGCTACTACCAGCATGGCAAAGGTTATGTTATTCGCTCTCATTGTGGCATTTTTACAATATCGACCAGCAGGTTTATTCCCGCAAAAAGGACGGACAGTGGAGACTTAGGGCTATGAAACCAGAACAGAAAAAAATATTGATAGAAGTGGGAGTTGTTCTGGGTGTAGCACTGTTATTTATATTTGTGATCCCGCCGATTTTGGTGGCAGTGGGACAGGGGTTCCGCGTGAATTTATTGGGTAGATTTTTTGCTCTTGCGATCGTGGCATTGGCGATCGATTTAATTTGGGGTTATACAGGTCTTTTGAGTTTGGGGCATGGGGTATTTTTTGGTTTGGGGGGCTACGCCTTTGCCATGCACTTAAAGTTGCAATTTCCCCCTGGTACGGATATACATTTACCTAGTTTTATGCCTCTCTACGGCGTGACTGAATTACCCTGGTTCTGGCGACCGTTTTTCTCTTTTCCTTTTACTCTCCTAGCAGTTGTGTTAGTCCCTGCTGTATTGGGGGGACTAATTGGCTATTTGATTTTTCGTAATCGGATCAAGGGGGTATATTTTTCCATCCTCACCCAAGCTTTGACAATTATATTTTTCAACTTCTTTAATGGACAGCAGAAATTAATCAATGGTACCAATGGGCTGACAGATTTTCAAACTCTGTTTGGCATGAAAGTAAGTTCTCCCGAAATGCAGAGGTGGTTCTATATACTCACGATCGTGTTTTTAGTTTTTGCCTATGCCCTCTGTCGGTGGCTGACTAGTGGCAGATTTGGGCGCTTATTAGTAGCGATTCGTGACGATGAACCGCGAGTAAGGTTTACTGGTTATAACCCCACTTCTATCAAGGTGTTTGTCTTTGCTGTGTCGGCAGCTTTAGCAGGTATAGCTGGTGCTCTTTATACTCCTCAAACAGGTATCATTTCTCCCAAAGCAATGGATATTGCCTTTTCCATTGAGATGGTAATCTGGGTGGCGGTGGGTGGTAGAGCTTCTTTGGTCGGGGCAATTTTGGGGACACTGGTGGTCAACTTTGCTAAGAGTCTTTTGAGTGAGACATTTCCGCAGGTTTGGCTTTTCTTCCAGGGGGGATTGTTTTTGTTAATCGTCATGTTACTGCCAGATGGGGTAGTGGGTTGGTTGCGCACCCAGGGACTAGAACTGTGGGAGAAAATGACAGGCAAGCGAGAACTTTTTACTTATCCCAAACTGGAATTAGAAATGGATGAGAGGTATGAACATCCTGGAGATTGAACATTTAACTGTTAGTTTTGATGGCTTCAAGGCTCTCAATGACCTCAACTTTTCCATGGAAGCGGGGGAACTGCGGACGATTATTGGTCCTAATGGCGCAGGTAAAACTACCTTCCTAGATGTTATTACTGGTAAGGTCAAACCAACAAGTGGGGAAGTACGTTTCCAGGGTAAGGACATTAGTCGTTATAGTGAATTTGAGATTGCTAGAATGGGGGTAGGCAGAAAGTTTCAGACTCCCCGTATTTATCTTAATCTATCAGTGCGAGAGAATTTGGAACTAGCAAAAAATCCCTACAAGGACCTGTGGCACACTTTATTTCGTCCTACTTCAGTTGTGGAAAAACGATCGGTGGATGAACTGCTTTCTTTTATTGGTCTGGCACCCAAAGCCCATTGGCAAGCAGGTCTGCTATCCCACGGTGAAAAGCAATGGTTGGAGATTGGTATGTTAGTGGCGCAGTCCCCTGATTTGTTGCTGGTTGATGAACCTGTGGCGGGCATGACTGATGAAGAGACGGAAAAGACGGGTAATTTGTTACTTTCCCTGGCGGGTGATCATTCGATTATTGTGATTGAGCACGACATGGAGTTTGTCCGTCAGATAGCCCAAAGAGTGACAGTTTTACATCAGGGTGCTGTTTTGTGTGAGGGGTCAATGGCAGAAGTGCAAAATGATCAGCGTGTTATTGAAGTTTATCTAGGAGCGCAGGAGGAAGAGGATGCTCACCATTAGTAATTTAGATGTTTTCTATGGTGAAAGCCATATCTTGCGGCAAGTCGATCTCCATGTCAATCCTGGGCAAATTGTCTGTTTGATTGGTCGTAACGGTGTTGGTAAAACCACTTTACTAAAAACAATCATGGGTCTGCTGTCACCCAGAGCCGGGGATATAAAGTTTCAAGACCGATCGATTTTATCCCTTAAGCCCTATGCGAGAGCGCAGTTAGGCATTGGCTACGTTCCCCAAGGCAGAGAAATTTTGCCCCGTCTGACCGTAAGAGAGAATTTACTGTTAGGCTTAGAAGCCCAGAAAAATGGCAAGGTAGATGTGGAAGAGGCGCTAGCAGAAGTCTTTCAGTTGTTCCCGGTCTTAGCGTCTATGCAAAATCGCCGTGGCGGTGACCTCAGCGGTGGACAACAACAGCAACTAGCGATCGGGAGAGCACTCCTGGGCAATCCCCAACTCCTCTTGATGGATGAACCAACAGAAGGAATTCAACCTTCCATTATTTTAGAAATTGAAGCAGCAGTGCGCAGTATAGTCAGCAAACGAGGAATTGGTATTCTGCTAGTGGAGCAGCACTTACACTTTGTTAAACAGGCAGATTATTATTACGCTATGCAAAAGGGTGGTATAGTAGCTTCTGGTAGCACCGATAGCTTGAGCAGGGAGATTATACAGTCGTACTTGTCCGTCTAGTCTACTACACAGCGGGGAGAAAAGACGCACACTCTACTAGTGGCAGGCTCACCCTCACTGTAGTGCCTACGTTAACAGTGGAATCGATCGTTATCTCACCGCCACAGGCATCAACGCACATTTTCACGATCGCTAAACCCAGACCAGTACCCGGAATATCAGCAACATTGGTTCCTCTTTGAAATGCTTCGAAGATATGTTCTAAAGAAGCAGCAGGGATACCAATGCCGTTATCTCTGATAGTAAAGGTTACAGACTTTGCGGTAATGTCCAAGCTGAAAAAGACAGTACCTCCTCCTGGGGAATACTTGACCGCATTGGATAGCAAATTACCAAGCATTCTTTGCAAAAGCATCTGATCCACCAACACAACTACTTCTCGATCAATATTGACATTAAAGGAAATATTGTATCTATCTCCTGCGCAGGTTTGTACCTCATCCCGTAATTGTCGACAAAGCTTAACTAATTCTGTAGGCATAGGATTGAGCGCTAAACGCTCTGATTCTAAACGTTGAATTTGCAATACATCATCCAATAGTTGACGGATATTTTCTACTCCTTTGTGAATCCGATCGAAATACCTCTGTTTATGGGGATGTTGGACATTAGCAAAGGTAGATTCTAAAATGTGAGCAGCAAAAGCAATTTGCGTTAGGGGAGAACGAATATCATGGATAGCGGTAGCAAAAAATCTGGTTTTGACTTGCCGTAACTCTTCTTCCTTGCGTAAAGCTAAAGCTAGATTAGACTCTGCTTCATAACGAGCAAGAGCAATCTCTATAGCTACATGGAGGTCCTTTTCTTGAAACGGTTTGACTACATAACCAAAAGGTTTCGTTTGGCTTGCTCGCTCAATGGTCACAACATCTGCATGCGCTGTTAGAAACACTACGGGAATACTGTATTTTTGTCGTAAAACTTCTGACAGAGTAACACCATCCATTTCCCCTGCTAAACGAATGTCACAGAGGACAAGGTTGGGTTTGTTTTGTTCCACCAAGCATAGGGCTTCTTCTGCCGTAGTGACACTCCCAAATAATGTGTATCCTAGACGACAGATTGTATTTTCAATATCCATAGCCACCACTGCTTCGTCTTCCACAATCAAGATTGCTGGTTTGTTCATGGGCTTTGGGGAAACGTGATGGTAAAAATTGCACCCCCATCATAACCTATCTCTAGGTGACCATGCAATTGCTGTACTAACCTCCCTACCAAACGCAGCCCTAAAGAAGTAGAAGATTGTAGATTAAAATTAGGGGGTAAGCCTACACCATCATCTGCCACCTGCAAGTAGTACTGACTAGCAGACAGGTAAAAACTTAAGGTAACTTTACCCCTTTCTCTCCCGCTAAATGCATATTTGAGACAATTACTAACTAGCTCATTGACAATTAACCCACAGGGAATCAGTCGATCCATTTCCAGTTGTAAATCCACTACCTGCAAACTTAGCTCAATATTCCGTCTGTAGGCATTATAGGTTTGCCAGAGATAGTCAGTTAATTCACGGAAATAAATGCTAACTGGAATTTGACTAAGGTCATCCGATCGGTATAAACGTTCATGGATTAGTGCCATTGATTGAATGCGGTTTTGGCTGTCTTGTAAAGCTATTTTTACCGAGTCATCCAGGATATTTTCCACTTGTAAACGGAGTAAACTGGAAACAATTTGGAGGTTATTTTTTACTCTGTGGTGTACCTCCTTCAGCAGTGTTTCTTTTTGTCTTAATTCTGTTTGCAGCAGTAACATTAACTCTTTCTCTTTGGCTAACTGCCTTTCTAAAAATTCTTGAGATTTTTGCAAAGCTGCTGTTCGCTGGGTAACTAAAGCTTCTAACTCCGATTCAAAAATTTTCCGATCGGTGACATCTGTGATTATGGTATCCCACACGACAGCACCACTATCCAGTCTATGGGGAACACCCACACCAGTAACCCATTTGAGCATATCATCCCTTGTCCGTGTACGCCAGTCATGCTTCCAAGTAGTCAGTGACTCTGCTGATTTGCGAATACTAGCACGCAGCATTGGTATATCTTCCTCTAGGGTGCAAGCCCACAGTTTACTCACATCTGTTAAGGCTTCCTCAGGAGGAACACCCCATAAATCGATAGAGCCAGGGCTAATATAAAGCAATCCGTCTGAGCCGTCGGGATAGAGAATGTAGCGTAGAATTACCCCAGGAATGTTGTTAGCTATTGCACGGAATCTTTCTTCACTAGCGACAAGTTCTGCCTCAAACTCATGTTTGGCAATGGCAATGCTCACAATGTCAGCCAAGCTTTTAGCAAAATCTAATTCATATTTTTTGAATATATGGTTGTCATGAAAGTAGGCTACTATTGTACCAATTGCCTGATCATCTTTGGCTAGAATTGGGACTGACCAGCAAGACCGAAAATTGTATTTTTCTGTGAGGGACAAAAACTGCTTGTATCTTGTATCGCTAGCAATGTCATAGACCATAACTGCTTGCTTACGAGCAACAGCACTGCCACAGGCTCCTGTCCCTTCCTCTAAGAGGAGATTATCCACTGCCTTCAAGTAATCAGCACCTATTTTGGTAGAAGTCTTGCTTTTGATTGCTTTAATCCTGGAGTGTTCTGTTAGCAGAATACACCCAATTGAACCATAAACTTCTTTTTCCAGTGTATTAATTGTCTCCATCAGTATCTCATCTAAAGCTCGACCGCTGGCTATAAGTTTTAGTAAATAATTTTGTGACTTGAGGGAGTTTTCCAAATACTTCCGATCGGTTATATCAATCGTAATACCTGCTATATAATGGTGGAAACTCTCTGCCTTGGATAGTAACCACCTAACACTGCCGTCCCTGAGCTGTATCCTATACTCTAGTTCTAAAGGGCTTCCCCCTGCAGCTGCTGCTAGTTCTTCTCTGAACAGTTCTCGATCGTCGGGATGCAATATTTGTTCAAACATGGCATAACTTGGTTCCACGTACTGTGGTATTTCCATAAGTTGATATTTCTGTTTACTCCACACAATACGGTTATCAAAAACATGCCATTCCCAAGTACCTACTTGATTCAACTCCAAAATCAGCTGCAAACGTTTGTTACTCTCTTCTAAAGCCCTATTAGTCTCCTCTAAGGCTATTTCTACTAGTTTCCGATCGGTAATATCAATTACAGAACCATATGCCTTGACAGCTTTACCATTCTCCCTCAGTATATTGTAAGCAGTCTCGGTGTACTTAATGGTTCCATCAGGCAGCAAAAACCTCATCTCAATTTTGTCGGTGGCATCTGGTTCTATTCCTTGAATTTTTCTACTAATAGCCTCTTTATATAACCTCAAGTCGTCTGGGTGAATTCTACCTTCAATTTCTGCTTTGCTAGGTGCTTTGGATGATATAGGAAACCCAAAGATGCGGAATGTCTCTTCTGACCACTCCACCCGATCGCCATCCAGTTCATATTCCCAATATCCGACCTGAGCTAATCGTTGTGCCTCTGCTAGCATTTGTTGGCTACGTTGTAAGCTAAGTTCTAATTTCTTCCGATCTGTAATATCCTGTACTACTCCGAATAATTTAATTACCTTACCGTTTTGATCCTTAACAGCTTCGGCATTGCAAACTACAAATTTATGGCCACCGTCTCTAGTGATAACTCTGTGTTCAACTTGGAATCCTATACCTTCAGTTATAGCCCTGTACAATTTAGTTTCTATCTGCTGCCATTCAGTAGTGGGAATCATTAACTTGTACTCTTCTAAACTAGGTGGACCAAGAGCTGGGTCTAGTTCGAAGATTGAGAAGACTTCTTCTGTCCACAGGAGTTCTCTAGCCGGCAGTCTATATTCCCATACTCCCATCCTAATTGTTTTCTGCGCCTGACTCAGAATTTTGTTTTTTTCCTGTAATTGTTGTTTCTCTAATTCGTATTCTTGAGCTACCATGAGAGAAGATAGGGATACTAAGCTACTAATGATAAGCAAAGAGAAGTAGATATCCAGTTTGTATGTATAAATACTAAAGTTCTGTGTGACTGAACTGGGAAAGAGAAGGTCTATAATCAGGCAGAGGAAGATAAATATTAGGTTGCCGAGGAGAACAATCCATCTGGGACGCAGTAAAAATGTAAAGTACTGTATGAGAGCAATTATGATAAGCTGAACCCTCCCCAATATGCCACCACTGCGCCACCAAATTACAAATTGAGAAAGATAAATTAGAATAAATTGAGATAGAACTAGGTATTTGAACCATCTGCGGTGCAAACGGTAGCGGCTTAACCAAAATCCCACTAGGAAACATATGCTATTTAGAAGTGTAAATGACCTTATGTAAATATCGAGATGCAAGCTAATATTAGCTACCAATCTCACTAGACTAAAGAGCAAAGCTATGAGGGAACAAATATGAAAGATGCGCTGTTGTAAGGTAAAACGGTCTGGCGACCCTATAAGATGATCTAGTATCTTTTTAACCATACACTTCTCAGTAAGTTGTTACTGTAATCTAACTCATAGTTAGCTGTTTTACTAGGTCTATTAACTGACGAGGATGAAACGGCTTGGATAATACACCATCTACCAAACTTCTGATTTCTTCCTCTGGAATGGAACCACTGCAAATAACAAAAGATGCTTGTTTTAAGCTGTCCTCCTGTCGTAGTCTGTTAATAACTTCTACACCACTCATATCTGGTAGGTTAATGTCGGCAATCATCACCTCTGGTAATTCCCGTAAGGCAGTATTAATACCTGTGTTACCATCATTACACTCGAAGACTGTATAACCAGCTTCTGCCAAAATGTAAGCCATATCTGTGCGAATTATCGGGTCGTCCTCAATTACTACAACCTTAGTCATAGCTCTAACACTTCTGACTAACAAGTTGACAAATTAAATTATATACAAAAATTATATATAAACCAATAGCTACCCGCCTAGAACTAAAACATTACTTAATGTTCTGTAGTAGGTATTCGTAGGCAGCTTGGATTCTCCGAAATTTTTCGGCATCGCCCCCCCGATCGGGATGGTTTTGTAGTGCCTGACGGCGATAAGCCTGTTTTAATTCTGCTATGGTAAATGGATAATCTAAATTAAGAATATCTAAGTAGGGTACCAGACGACGGGGTTTGGTGAGAAAATCAGTAAAATTCCAACTGTTTTCTTTGACGTAAAATCTTGTGCCGATCCCCTCTTCCCATTCAATGCTGCCTTTTTCTTCCAAGGTAAAACGATCGAGGGGAATGCGAAATGGTCTCCCCCACTGGTCACAAAAGGCTTTGGCTTCCCCTAAGTTAGGGCGGTATTCTCCCTCAGCAATCCATACTGTAGTATCTGTTAACTCCAAAATCCGATGTTGTGCTACCCATAAAATCCGCTGTTGACGGTAGGCATCGAAGCCCAAGGAGACTCCATACAAAAACTTCAGTCCTGCTAAGGAATAGTTGATGGGAGTGGGTTTCATTGTGTCAACTAGTACGCACCTCTATGTCTCTGTGCAGAATCAACAGGTAAGTGGATTTTGTATAATTATAACACCATCTTTATCCATTTGCTATGACTGTCACCTATCCTCGTAAATTTCGTAATCAATTGAGTGCCCATGACATTTTGTCCCAGGTGGTCAAGAATCGGGAGTTGCATCTAGTGACTCTCAATCGCTATCGTTTCAATGAACAGCGCAGTTGTAAAGACCTGACTAATTTGATTGAAACTTTGAATGGTCAACCGCGGGAATTAGTGAAAGACCTCTCCCATCATATCAAGGATGAGGCTAATCATGCGGAATGGTTGACAGATTTGCTCTATGAACTAGGCGCTGATCTGGGCACTCCCCCTGGTGTCTCCTATATCGACAATTTTGAACGGCTGTTGGGCTATTCCACTATTTCTGATAAAGAAACTGGTGTGATCGAAGCGCTGGCAGCGATCAACGTGACGGAAAAACGGGGTTGTGAGTATTTCTCTGCCCATATCAAGGTTCTGAAAGAGAATCCCAGCCCTGAGAATGATAAAATCCGTGCCACGATCGAACGCATTATGCCAGAGGAGGCGGCTCATGTGCGCTGGGGGAATCGTAAGTTGGCGGAAATCGCTAAACAAAGCCCCGCAATGAAACAGAAGGTAGAACAGGCAAAACAAAAGTATATGGCGATCGAGCAAGCGGCTTATGAGTCGGGTATGGATATTTTGGCGGGAGCTGAGTTGCGGCGGATTGACCATCTGCTCAAGATTGCTGAGACTTTGCCTGTGTGGGAGCGTCCTCAGTACCTACTTAAGAGTTTGCCTGATGCTCTCTTTGATGGGGAATTGCAAAAGACAAGATGGGAACTTCTCCAGAAGGCTTGGCAGAGAGACCCTGCCCAGTTCTTCCAAAATCTCTTGCCTATGTTCCTGTCTGGTCAACTCTCAGTAAGGAAGTCTGCCTAGTTATTCTGTTGTCAGTCCTATCCGTCTTTTTAGGGCAATCCATTTCATTCGTAACTGCCAAAATTTGCTAGATTCCATCGCCCTTATGGTGTTCTCTGCCTGCGCAAGGGCGGTGTTTTTTTCTCTCAGTTTCTCTAGCGTCTCCTGTAACTGTCTGACTTTTTCATCCCGATCGTTTGTTAGCTCTTGGTTAATTTTCTGTAGCTCTGCGTTGTCTGTCTGCAACTGTTGTACTTTCCCTTGTAAATAGGTAATCTGTGCCTGTTGGGAAGCGACTAAACTATTGCTCTCCGCCAGTTGGGCTTGGGTCTGCCTGAGATTCCGATCGATGTCTTGCAATTGTTGGACAAGGTCTTGTACTTGTGTAACGGTGGTCTGATATAGATGATGTACTTTTTCCAGTTCTTGGCTCAGGTCTTGGATTTTGGCTTCTGCCTGGGTGAGGGCTTGAAAGGCTGTTTGTGCTTCTGTTAACTTCCTATGAGCTTCTGTCAGTTCCCTGCCCAGCTCTTGTACCCGTTCTCCTAACTTTTCGTTATTTGTACCTAACTGGGTGATTTTGGCATTTAGCTCCTGATTGTCTCGGCGCAGTTGATAGAGTTCAGCACTGACTTCCGTGATTTGGGCATTGCATTTGTCGGCTACTGCTTTCTTTATTTGGGGTGAGAGAAATTCATAGTCGGCGTGACTGAGCATCTTGAAAAATAACCGCCAGGAATCTAACCAGGCAACTGCAGAATTACTATTAGTCTGACTAAACTGTTGACGGTGAATCCGAAACTGGGCTAAAACCCGATCCCTAAAGCCAATTTGATAATGACCCATGATCCGCCACCACATATCTAAATCAATCAGTTGTTGGAATTGGGGGTCAAAAGTGCCTATCCGATCGAAGACAGTCTTAAGAATTAGGGTGTTAGTTGGTTCACCAATTTTGTTCAGAGGATCATTGAATAACTGGGGGTCTTGTAGTAAGTTATAGCCGTAGTTAATTGTTTCTAATTTTGTCCATTGACTTGCTACATCAGCATAAATATCGTCTATCCTAGTGTCATCGCTAAATAATAACTGCCGCCGACAAAATACCATGCCTAACTTCCTGTGGGGATTGTGCTCAAATATGCTCACTAACTCACTCACACAGTCTGGGTGCAGCTGATCGTCCTGTAGTAAAAATTTTATATATTTCCCCTGCGCCTGGGCTATACAGTAGTTCCAATTGTGACCTAGACCAAAACGATCGTGACGATAAATTCTGTAGGGAATATCACTGTTACTTAAAATTTCTTCGGCAATCGTTAAAGTGCAATCGGTGGAGTCATCATCCGAAATAATTATTTCCAGGGGGCGATAGGTTTGGTGGATGGCAGAATGGAGAGTGGCGGCGATAAATGGCGCACCGTTAAATGTGGGAATACAAATGCTAACAAGGGGTGGCATGGTCACAAAAAATATTGGCGGGCTGCTTGGACACGAGCACGGATGCGGGGAGAGGGATCATCTGCATATTGATTAAGCAAGTTCAGGGCTTCTTCCCGTTTGTGACTCTTAGCTAGGGGAGCTAGACTGCCGATCGCTGTCTCTCGTAAAATGGGGTCATCTCGATTGACAATCACTTGACAGGCTTCATACAATTCATCCCAGGCTTCCAGTTCAATTAGGGCAGCTAGAATTGAAGCACTCACTAACCAATGGTCGTCAGTGTGCACTGCTAGCAAAAGGTGGGAAGCACTGGCTTTGCCAAATAAAGAAAGGGAGTTAGCTGCTTCTGCCCGCACATTGGGGGTGTTATCTAATTTCATCAGTTGTAAAAGAGTAGCAAATGATTCGGGGGTTTGATGTTTACCTAATTCCCGCGCTACAAAAGAACGCACCAAGAATTCAGGGTCATTGACTTGCTGCATCAACAAGGGCAGAGCAATTTCCGTGGGGCTATTACCCAGTGCCTGCACTGCTTTTAACCGATACTGGAAGTCCTCTTGCCGTAAGTTAGCCTCAATCTCTGCTAGTTCCATCTTTACCCCTCCTCCTTTCCCATCATACTACAAGCTAAATTCTGGGTTTCTAGCCATAAACTCGGCAACGAAATTGGTGAATACTTTGCCACTCTGGAATTTCTCATCAGCCAAGATGGCGCGGTGAAAACCGATCGTGGTCGGTACACCAGTAATCACACATTCTGAGAGGGCACGTTTCATCCGCACAATGGCAGCGGGGCGGTCTTGCGCCCAGACTATCAGTTTACCTAGGAGAGAATCATAATAGGGGGGGATTTCGTAGTCAGTATAAATGTGGGAATCCATGCGTACACCAGGTCCCCCAGGCGGTAAATAACCGCGAATAATACCTGGGCTGGGGCGAAAGTTATGGCGGGGGTCTTCTGCATTGAGGCGACATTCGATGGCATGCCCCCGCAGCACTATATCTTTCTGGGTCAAACGCAGTCTTTCTCCCATTGCCACCCGAATTTGTTCTGCCACTAGGTCAATGCCTGTAATCATCTCTGTTACGGGATGCTCCACCTGAATGCGGGTGTTCATCTCCATAAAATAATATTTCTGGTCTTTGTCTAGGAGAAATTCGATCGTGCCTACCCCTACGTAGTTGATGCTTTTGGCGGCTTTGACAGCATCGTTGCCCATTTTGATTCTCAAGTTTTGACTAAGAGCAGGGCTAGGGGCTTCTTCTATCAGTTTTTGATGGCGACGCTGCACGGAACAATCCCGCTCCCCTAGGTGAATGACGTTACCGTAGGCATCGGCAAGAATTTGAAATTCAATGTGCCGCGGTTCTTCGATCAGTTTTTCAATGTATACCCCCCCGTTACCAAAGGCAGCTTCTGCTTCTCCCTGGGCGGCTTTTAGGAGCGTACCTAGTTCCTCGGGTGTCCGCACGATGCGCATGCCTCTCCCCCCTCCCCCCGCCGTGGCTTTCAAGATAATGGGGTAGCCAATCCGATCGGCGACTTTGCGGGCTTGCTCTTCACTTTCAATCAGTCCATCGCTCCCTGGAATGGTGGGTATGCCTGCCCGTTGCATCGTCTTCTTGGCAGTGGATTTGTCTCCCATCGCGGCAATGGCGGCAGGGGATGGTCCAATAAACAATAACTTGTGATCGGCACAGATTTCGGCAAAGCGGGCGTTCTCTGACAAAAAACCATAGCCAGGATGAATAGCAGTGGCTCCCCTGCTCAAAGCAGCAGCAATGATGTTGGGAATGTTGAGGTAACTTTTGGAACTGGGGGGTTCACCAATGCAGACTGCTTCTGTCGCTAGTTGCACAGGCAAAGAGTTCCGATCGGCTTGGGAGTAAACTACTACCGTCGGAATGCCCATTTCTTCACAGGTGCGCAGGATACGGAGAGCTATTTCCCCGCGATTAGCAATCAGGATTTTCGGTGTCGTCAAGGCTCGTAGAGAAATTCGATCGTGTTATTGTCTAAATCTTTACTATAAAACGAAGCGGTGCCGTCGCGATGTCCATGAATTTCCCCTACCAGTACTCCCGCTGCTTTCAGGCGTTGGTGATGGGCTTCTAGTTCCGATCGGTCCTTAAAAATAAAGCCAAAGTGGGGTCCCGCCCCCCGATACTCAGGTCCTAGGAGAGCTAAACCGTCATCCCCTGCTTTCAAATATGCCCAGTCTTGGTCTTGCCAGACTAGTTCCATCCCCAAGAGCTGGTAAAACTCGATCGCCTTAGGAATGTCTTTGACGCAGATAGCAGTGTGCCCCATGCGGTGTAGCTTCATGGCTGGTAGTTATCTGACCCACGCTTCTATCTTACAAATAATTGGCTAGGACTGCCACAGTGGCTCTCCCCGTTTTCTGCCAGCTAAAATGTTTTACCCGCTCTAACCCCAACTGGCGCAACTGAGCGCGAAGCGCGTCCGATCGAGTTAATGCCTTCATTTTGTCGGCAATGTCATCGACGTTGTAGGGGTCAACTAATAGAGCAGCATCACCCGCGGTTTCAGGCAGGGCGGAGAGATTGGCAGTAATTACAGGGGTGCCGCAAGCCATTGCCTCTAATACGGGTAAACCAAAGCCTTCCCACAAACTAGGTAACACTAACGCCACCGCTTGATTGAGTAGGGGACATAAATTCTCCCGCTCAATATAGCCAATAAATTTCACCCGCTCCCTCAACTCTAGTTCCTCTACTAACCGAACCAGGGCAGGGGTATAACGCTGGTCATAACTGCCACTAATCCACAATTCGTAATCCCTATCCACCTGTTGAAATGCCTGAATTAAACGGGGTAAATTCTTATGGCGATCGTGTCGACCAATATACAAGAAATAATTGGCAGTGGGGAGATGCAAGCAATAGAAACGATCGGGGTCAAAAGCCAGGGGAATAACAGTTAGCCGATCGGGTTTAATCTGAAAGAAATCCCCTACTTCCTGGGCAGTGCTATGGGAATTACAGAGAATATGGGTAGCCTGCTGCAGAATTTGGGGCACAACAAAGCGAAAATAATTACTCAGACGGGAAGACCATTTGCCAAACCGCAGGGGGATCAGGTCATGGACAGTTACGACAAAACGACAATTCTGCCAAAGGGGAGCTTCGGGAATGGGGCTAAACAGTAAGCGACTGTGGAGTTGGCGATAGATTTGGGGCAATTGCCACTGTGTCCACCACAGACGGCGGGCGTGTCCTGCCAGTCCCTCTTGGGCAGTCATGTGTTTAGGGGTAGGGATCAGGTGGGGAACGGGTAGGGAGAGGGGAGAGGCAATCTGGGCCTCTAATTCTGTTAGGTAGGGCAATAGGTTGAGAGCATAGGTAGCCAGTCCTGTGGGCTGGGGGTGCAGGAAGGCAAAATTAACTAGTAGACCAGGCATTAACTGCGTAACATACAAAAATTGCCAACATAAGTCCCTACGGGTTCCCCCATCACTGCCCGTTTGATATTGCCCTTCTCTAACAGGTTAAAGACCACGATCGGTATATTGTTTTCTCGACAGAGGGTAAAGGCAGTGGAATCCATTACTTTCAGTCCCTTGGCAATTACGGCATCGTAACTAATATGGTCAAAGCGATGGGCATGGGGATTGTGGCGGGGGTCACTGTCATAGACACCGTCGACGTTGGTGGCTTTGAAAATGATTTCAGCGTTAATCTCTGCCCCCCTTAAAGCAGCGGTTGTGTCGGTAGTAAAAAAAGGATTGCCGGAGCCAGCGCCAAAAATGACTACCCGTTTGTTTTCTAAATGACGGATGGCACGGCGGCGGATATAGGGTTCTGCTACCTCCTGCATCTGAATGGCTGTCAGGACTCTAGTGGCAACGGGCTTCTCCAGGCGTTCTAGGGCATCTTGCAGGGTGAGGGCATTCATGACTGTGGCAATCATCCCGATATAGTCCGCTGTAGCTCTGTCCATGCCTTGGGCGGCTCCCTGGATGCCCCGAAAAATATTACCCCCCCCCACCACGATCGCTACTTCTACTCCGTCCCTGGCGATGTCTGCTACTTCCTCGGCGATAGTGTGTACTACCTCTGCATCAATGCCATATCCACGATTTCCCATCAAAGCCTCGCCGCTCAGTTTAAGCAAGATGCGTGAATATTTGTAAGCCATGTTTTTTTGCTATTTGTTCCCCTACCATTACATCAGATGGCGTTAATTTCGGCTAGGTTTTCTATGCAGGAAGTCTTGGCATCTCTGCCCCCCCATGTCACTCTGGTCGCGGTGACTAAATCTGCCTCCCTAGAAGCCATGCACCAAGCCTATGCCGCTGGTATTAGACACTTTGGCGAAAACCGCCTCCAGGCTGCTGCGGAAAAGTATCCCCATTTCCAGGGCTACCCCGATTTGACCTGGCATCTGATTGGGCATTTGCAGCGGAATAAAGTCAAGAAAGCACTACAATTGTTTGACTGGATTCACTCCCTCGATCGCCTAGAATTGGCAGAGGAAATCGATCGGTTAGTTCCTATTGTGGGCAAATCACCCCAGCTCCTCCTCCAAGTAAAACTCGCCCCTGACCCTACTAAATTTGGCTGGGAGCCTGACCAACTTTTGGCCGCCGCACCCCAGCTTCGGCAATTCCTCCATCTGCGGCTAGTGGGACTGATGACCATATTGCCCCAGGGAGTGGTGGGAGAAGCTGCCTATGAAATTTTCCAACGCATTCACCCCCTCCGCGCTCAGTTAGAGGCACAGGGGTTAAAACTTCCCCATCTATCTATGGGCATGTCCGCTGATTACCAGGAAGCAATCAAAGCAGGAGCCACGATCGTGCGCCTAGGTAGCAAGCTATTTAGTTGAGAAACATGAACCCACAACGGTAAATGTCTTTGTCAATTTCTTTCTTCCACACCAATTCTGCTATCAGCGGTGTCATATCCCCTACCTTGATCCGACAGCGCTGCCCCTCCACTATCTGTAAGTCCTTTGGCAGACGAAACACCAGACTGCAGCCCCCTTTAGGCGCTACATCCACCACAACCGCTGCTAGTTCCGCTGTAAACTTGTCGCGCCAGACGGTGAAATCTAAAAAAGCAACGTCTGTAGGGTCAGGGGGAAAGCGCAGGTAACGGCGGGCTTCATTGTGGGGAATTGTCATAATCATAGTTACAGCTACCTTTTAGTTTATCCCCAATTTTACCAGAGGGATAGCTGATCCCCTGGGCAGTAAGTTTGACTTTTGTTAACGATCGATGTACTCTACCTCGATCACATCATCTTCATCGTCATCATAGTCATATTCTTCATCATCCTCTGTCTCCGTTGTTTCTGTGCGGTTGTCCGCTGGTTTTTCTGAAGGAGGAGCTATCCACCGGGCTAATTGCTGCCAGAGAAAAGCAGACAGCCCCCCACTGAGAAAGGCAAACAACATCGCTACACTCAAAGGCAGGGGTAAGGAAGAAAAGCCCAGAAAAGCAATCCGTACAAATGTGCCCAAGTTCTGCACTAAGAGAATCATAATGACAAAGAGCAGACTGCAGACAAAAATTATACGGGGGCTAAGGGTCATACTTAACTAAGATAGGTATAGCTGTTCAAACTAGTTTCATAGTTCTGCAAAAGTAAACGGGCTTCTGTGAGGCTGATTTGTTTTTGTTGCAGGGCTTTTTCCGTCTGGCGACGCATGCACTCTAGCAGACTCTCCCGATCGTACTGTACGTACTGTAACACCTCCGTCATACTGTCTCCCTTAATCACGTGTTCCACTTGATAACCCCCAGGGGTCAAATGAATATGCACAGCATCTGTATCACCAAAGAGATTGTGTAAGTCCCCTAGAATCTCCTGGTAGGCACCTGCTAAAAAGATGCCCAGGTAGTAGTGTTCCCCTGGCACAAAGGGATGCAATTCTAACACTGACTTCACATCTCTCAGGTCAATAAATTTATCAATCTTGCCGTCACTGTCACAGGTCAAATCTGCCAACGTACCGCGCCAAGTAGGCTCTTCATTCAATCGATGAATCGGCATAATGGGAAAAAGTTGATCGATCGCCCAGCTATCAGGTACGGACTGAAAGACCGAGAAATTGCAATAGTAAATTTTTGCCATGAACTTTTCCAGTTCTTCCAAATCATCGGGCACATATTCCAAACGCCGCATGATGGCTAAAATCCGTTCACAGCATTCGTAGTAAATTCGTTCTACCCTGGCTCTGTCCTTCAAAGAGATATAACCAAAGGAAAACAAACTCGTCGCTTCCTCTTTGAACTGTGTGGCATCGTGATAAGCCTCTTGGTAATTTTGCTCCGAAATGTTCTGCAAAGTCTCGTAGATGTTCTTCAATACCAAGGGGTCATCCTCCCCAGGGGGCACGATCGGTTGGGTCGGTGTTCCACTCACACTCACTACATCCATAATTAACACCGACTGATGGGCAGCAATGGCCCTACCGCTTTCACTGACGATCGTGGGCACAGGGATATTGTGTTTGGCACAGGCTTCCTTAATGGCAGCCACCACATCATAGGCATAGTTTTGCATGGTATAGTTCTGGGAAGCATAGAAATTAGTCTGGGAGCCGTCGTAGTCCACCCCCAAACCCCCACCCACATCCATGTACTGCATATTTGCTCCCAGCAGAGCTAACTGCACATAGATTTGCGACGCTTCCCGCAGGGCATCCTTGATCACAGAGATAGAACTAATCTGGGAACCAATGTGGAAATGTAACAGTTGCAGCGTATCCAGCAAACCCGCATCCCGTAAACGATCGACTACCTCCAAAATCTCATAAATACTCAAACCAAACTTCGCCCGGTCCCCCGCGGACTCTCCCCAGCGCCCTGTCCCCTTAGTGCTGAGCTTTGCCCTTACCCCCAGAATGGGTTTAATGCCCAGTTTAATGGTTGCCCGCAGGACGAGGTCAAGTTCTTCCAATTGTTCCAGCACAACAATGGGAGTTTGTCCCAACCGCTGGGATAACAATGCCGTTTCAATGTAGGCCGCATCTTTGTAGCCATTACAAATCAAAAGTGCTCCTGGCGTTTGCAATAGGGCTAAAGCAATTAATAACTCTGGTTTCGACCCCGCCTCCAAGCCAAACTGATAGGGCTTACCAAAACGCACCAACTCTTCCACCAATTGCCGCTGCTGATTGACTTTAACGGGATAGACCCCCCGATAGACCCCGTTGTAGTTATAGCGAGCAATAGCGCGGGCAAAGCAGGCATTTAAGCGCTCAATCCGATCGGCTAGAATATCGGAAAAGCGCACTAACAAAGGCAGCCGTAGATTACGTTGACGTAAGTCCTCCACTAGCTCATATAGATCGATACAGCCCCCCCGTTCTCCCGCGGGAGTCACCGTGACATGCCCTGCCTCATTGATACTAAAGTAGGGTTCGCCCCAGCCCTTGATGCGATACAAATCTTCGCTGTCCTGAATCGTCCATTGTTTTTTTGCCAGGGCATACTGTACCATTGTGTCCACTCCTTCGCGATGACAAACAGATTATAGTAGTCCACCTGCTCAAGTTTTACTATATTTCTGAGGAAAGACCGCTCTTGCTCCTCAACTGAACTTGCCTATCCATCCCGCCACTGTAGGCATGCTCATAGCTAGCACACATTTCTACATCTGGTAATATTATGCAGACAATTGTGCAGGGCAAGGGAAAAAGATGAGCTGGAACGAGGGTTATGTATCAGAGGTTGAATACACCTTTGGCTTCTACCGAGAGCTAAGCCCGATTTGGATTGACTTTGCCACCCTGTTGCGGGGCATAAAGCATAGCTACAATCCCGATGACTTTACCTACTGTGAGTTAGCCTGTGGGCAGGGATTGACGACTACGATTCTAGCTGCCTGCTACCCCCAAGGCAAATTTTATGCCACTGACTATAACCCTCAACATATTGTTACGGCTAGAAGTTTAGCGGAAGGGGCAGGGTTAACCAATGTCACTTTCTACGATGACAGCTTTAAGGAATTTTTGCACAGAGATTTGCCCCAATTTGATTTTATCTGCCTACATGGCATCTACAGCTGGATTAGTGTCGAAAATAGAAGAGCCATCGTTAATTTCATCAAGGAAAAACTCAAACCTGGTGGTGCTGTTTATGTATCTTACAACTGTATGCCTGGTTGGGGAGCAGCAGCGCCTATGCAATATCTTTTGCGCTGGCAAGGCAGACGAGCGACAGGGGACATTTTGCAGAAGATGAACAGTGCCCTCGATCTAGTGAGCAAGATGATTGAAGCCAATGCTCCCTACTTTGTGCAAAACCCTATTCTCAAAACCAGGTACGAGCGTTATGCAAAACAAGACCGTTTGTATCTCATTCATGAATACTTTAATGAGCATTGGCAAGCCTTGTATTTTGAGCAGGTGGCGGCGGAAATGAATGATGCCAAACTCAGCTTTGTTGGCTCTGCTAGTATTTTGGAGCAAATTGACAACATTACGATCGCTCCTAACCTGATGCCCCTCTACAATGAAGTGACTAATCCTGTGGAAAAGGAACAGATGAAAGACTTTCTTACCAATGCTCAATTTCGGCGGGATTTATTCTATCGTGGTGTCGGTAAACTGTTGGGCGGTCAACATCTACAGCAGCTGCACAAGCAGCGCTTCACTCTTATTGTCAGTCTGGAAGAAGTCAAATATGAACACACTTTTACAGCGGGTCAGGCTAAATTACAAGAGCAAATCTATCAACCGATCGTGCAAGTACTCAAAGACAACATACTTACCTTTGGTGAACTACAAAGCCACAGTAGCTTGACGGGTATAACCCCCCAAAACCTTTTTCAGGCAATTGTTATCTTCACAGGATTGGGCTATTTCCACCCGGTCCTACCCCTGGAAGGATATAAGAAACGCAAAGCTATAACCGACAAGTTTAATCGGTTTGTGATTGAACAATCCCCCTATTCTGCCCAGCTATCCTTCCTTGCTTCACCTACACTGGGAACTGGTGTACAAGTCAATCGTGTGGAACAAATGTTCCTGTTAGCCATGGCTAACCAAAAAAGCCCCGTTGACTTTGCTTGGCAAATCCTCGCTAGTCAAAACCAAAAGATGATCGTGGAAGGCAAGACCCTAGAGACTCCTGAAGAAAACATCACCCACTTGAAAAAAGCTTGGGAGCAATTCACTAGCAACCGCCTACCTCTATTACAACGCCTGGGGGTAGTTTAGCCTAGCGCACCTGAATCACCCTTTCCACTTCTGCAGGGGGAGCAGCCAATAATAACTGCAGGGAGTAGCTACTTTGATTCAGTGTGGGTTTGATTTCCACAATATATTCTCCCCCCCTCGTCAACAGATCGTCGTAGGTGCTGATATTGCTCTTTAGGAGAGCTGCCCCAGGTGCTAGGAGATTGACAACTATGCCATCACCCATTGCTTTTAACTTAAACCGTTGTTCAGGCTTGGCAGTAAATTTGTAGTGCACTACCTGCCCCTTCAAAATATTACCTTGCAATTGTGTCTCTTGATCATCTACTAGATTGACACTGTTTTCGATAATTTGCACCTCAGACGTTGCTGACGGATTGGCTGTCTTTTTCACTGGTTCTGGGGCAGGCTGGGGTTTGTCCTCCTTGATCACCAAAACCTCCTTTTGCGTAGAAGTCCTACCTAAAACCAAAAAACCGATCGCTGCCACTATGCACAGTAAACCAATGATCAATAAACCTGCCCCTGCACTGGATTGCACCTGGGCTTTGGTAATTGTTGTTTTCGGTCTGGCTGTAGTAGCGCGACTACGACCAGTGATGACAGGTTTGGTATCAGGAGCAATTAAAAAGGCATTGAGAGCCTGTTGCACTTCTTTCACGGATTGATAACGCTCAGTAAAGCGATAGCGCACCATGCGGCTTAAAACCATTGCCAAACCATTACTTACCTTGGCTTTATCCCGCCAAACAACTTCCCCTGTTTCAGGGTCAGTGGGCAAATCCTGGGGGTCAATCCCCGTTAAGGCACGAATGGCTACCATGCCAGCGGCATAGATGTCACTGGTGTAATTGGGGCGACCAGCACACTGTTCGCTGGGCATATAACCAGGGGTACCGATCGTGACGGTAAAGCGAGACTGTCCATCCACCACTTCTAGCTTGGCATTTTCATCCGTCATTGCCCGCACTGCCCCAAAGTCAATCAAGACGAGTTTGTTATCACTGTGGCGGCGGATCAAATTCTCTGGTTTAATATCGCGGTGAATGACATTTTCCGCATGGACAAACTCCAATACATTCAAAATATCCTTCAAAATCTTGATCACTTCTGTCTCTGACAGTTGCCTACCTCTGGGCTGGGCCTGTGCAGATAGAACAATATCCGCAGCAGTGATCTCCTCTCCCTCGGAGGGCAAAGGCGCTTCTAAGTCTTTGTTAAGGGGCGTACCATCAATGTACTCCTGTACTAGGAAAAAATCGTTGTCTTCCTCAAAATAAGCCAGTAGCTGGGGAATCTGGTCGTGCTTACCCAGCCTTTCTAGGGTTTCCGCCTCTGCCGCAAACAGCCGCCGTGCCTCTCGAATAAACTCTGGGTCATTACTAGCTGGTTTCAGTTGCTTGACTACACACAAAGGTGCCCCCGGTCGCCGCTGATCCCGTGCCAGATAGGTGCGCCCAAACCCCCCCTTGCCCAGGACTTTTAACAGTTTGTAGCGATTGTCCAAAACCTTGCTCATATCCCCCCCAAACTCTTGTCTATAAGACTACCCTAGATACATAAATAATTACCTAGTCCTATCTTACAGCGGACAAACTATAGATTTTTGTATATGGTTAGACTTAGAAATATAAATATCTACTTAATATAGATTTCTCTCTAAACTTGCTAAGTTTTAGATTATTAAATTTCTATAAAAATTTTCCTATGGCAATCACAAACTTGATTAAATTCGACAACTTGCGGAACGACATCCTGGGGGGGGTGACCACAGCGATCGTCTCGGTTCCCCTGGCTCTCACCTTTGGCATGGCAGCTTTGCAAAGTCCGATTGCGGGATTATACGGGGCAATCTGTGTAGGTTTTTTTGCTGCCCTCTTTGGCGGTACTCCTACCCTGATCTCCGAGCCAACAGGACCCATGACCGTAGTCATGACCTCAGTGGTAGCAGGCTTGACAGCCAGTGCTCCCGATCGAGAGACCGGCATAGCTATGGCATTTACTGTGGTAATGTTGGCAGGTCTATTCCAGGTGGTGTTTGGCTTTTTCAAGTTAGGTAAATACATTACCCTGATGCCCTACAGTGTGGTTTCTGGGTTCATGTCGGGGATTGGTGTGATTTTAATTATCTTGCAAATCCCTGCGATTTTGGGACAAGCGGCACCCAAGGGGGGCGTAATTGGAGTCATTAAAAACCTACCAAATTTGTTGACAGGGATTAACACTCCCGATTTAATTCTAGGGGGGCTGACCCTTGCTATTATTTTTCTCATTCCTTCTAAGTGGAAGCGCTATTGCCCACCCCAATTGTTAGCACTAGTTCTTGGTACGATCGTGTCGGTTATTGCTTTTAATGGCACTGATATACGTAGAATTGGTGTAATTCCTGTTGGTCTACCAGAATTTCGTTTCCCTGTATTTACTCCGGAGCAAGCAACACAAATTTTTGTCGATGGTCTCGTCCTGGGTATGCTGGGGTGTATTGACACACTTTTGACAGCAGTGATTGCTGATAGTTTAACTCGCACTCAGCATGACTCTGACAAAGAACTAATCGGCCAGGGGATAGGCAATATTGTCTCTGGATTTTGTGGCGGCTTGCCAGGGGCAGGGGCCACAATGGGGACAGTAGTTAACATTCAAACTGGTGCAAAAACAGCAGTCTCTGGAATTTGTCGCGCCCTTGTTCTGCTGGTGATTGTTTTAGGGGCTGCCCCACTTATGCAGAATATCCCTATGGCCGTGTTAGCCGGCATCGCTGTCAAGGTAGGTATTGATATTCTAGACTGGAGTTTCCTGAAGCGGGCCCATATAGTTTCTCTACGGGGTGCTTTGATCATGTACGGAGTACTGGCATTAACTGTCCTAGTAGATTTGATTGTGGCAGTGGGGGTTGGGGTATTTATTGCCAACATTCTGACCATTGAGAAACTTTCTAATCTCCAATCCCAGGAAGTGAGGACAATCACTGATTCAGATGATGACATGCCCCTCAGTGCCCTAGAAAAAGAATTACTCAATCAGGCCAAGGGCAAGGTATTATTATTTTACTTAAGCGGTCCCATGATTTTTGGGGTAGCCAAGGCAATTGCCCGAGAACACAACGCTATGCAGAAGGTCGATACTATTATTATTGACTTAGGGGATGTACCTATGCTTGGAGTAACTGCCTCTTTGGCAATTGAAAACGTTATCAAAGAAGCCGTAGAGGAGGGCAGGAATGTGTTTCTAGCTGGGGCAAAAGGAGCGACAAAAATTCGTCTCCAACGTCTAGGAGTTTTGGATTTAATTCCCCCTGAAAATCAAGTAGCTGACCGCAGAATTGCCTTAGAAACTGTGGTGGCGGGGCTGAGAACTGCTGATGTTGCTGTTTAGTGTTACAGCAATAGTTAAGGCGTTAGTGCTGGCAACAGTCACGATCGGTTTCTTTGGCATTCTCTGGAAAAAGAACTTGCTGATGAAAATTATTGCCATGGATGTGATGAGTACAGGGGTAGTGGCCTTTTATGTATTTATCGCTGCCCGCAGGGGGCTAATTGCACCAATTGTCGCCGACCGATCGAATTTGGATTATGGTGATCCTGTGCCCCAGGCAGTAATTCTCACAGCAATTGTCATTGGTTTATCGATCCAGGCGTTGATGCTAGTGGGAGCGATCAAAATAGCCAAGGATCATCCTACTTTAGAAGTAAGTGAAATTGAGGGTGGGAAATAGTGAGAGCTTTGACGGTTATCTTCATCTTCCTACCCTTTTTATTAGGTTTTATCGCTTACCTATTGCCGAGAACCGATCGGTTTTTAGCAACTACTGCTAGTCTCCTGTCCATTGTTTGTGGTGGCATTATTTTAGTTACTCGTCAGGAATTTAGCTTAGTTTTGATGGGTAACTTTGGTGTTAGTCTAACTGTGGACAATCTCAGTGGCTATTTCATACTAACCAATGGCTTGGTAACTTTAGCAGTAGTGATTTATGCCTGGCTGAAATCTAAAAGTCCCTATTTCTACACTCAACTAACTATCTTGCATGGCAGTGTCAATTCTGTATTTTGCTGTGCTGATTTTATTACTCTGTACGTATCCCTGGAAGTAATAGCTATAGCTACATCCTTATTGATTTCCTATCCTCGCACTAACCGATCGATATGGATCGGTCTACGCTATCTCCTCGTGAGCAATACTGTAATGTTATTTTATTTGGTGGGGGTGGTATTAGTATTTCAAGCGCAGGGTTCCTTTGCCTTCACAGCTTTAGATAATGCCTCCCCCGAAGCCACATCCTTAATTTTACTAGGATTACTAACCAAGGGAGGGATATTTCTCTCAGGTATGTGGTTACCTTTAACCCATGCAGAGTCCGAAAGTCCTGTGTCGGCAACTCTATCAGGTATCGTGGTAAAAACAGGCATTTTCCCCATTATTCGTTGTGCCCAGATGGTAGAAGAGTTGACTCCGATCGTGGAAATTTTTAGCACAGCTACTGCTACTCTTGGCGTGGTTTTAGGGATATTTTGTACAGACATCAAACGGATATTTGCTTTTAGCACTATTTCCCAACTGGGTTATATTCTCGCTGGTAATGCAACTGCTGGTTTCTATGCCCTAGCCCACGGGTTAGCCAAGGCAGGCTTGTTTTTAACTAGCAGTACTTTACCGTCGCGGCAAGTAGGTAGTATATCTGGGATACCTTTCTCAAGTTGGTTGGTATTAGTTGTATGCAGCCTCTCAATTATGGGTGTACCTGGGTTAGTGGGATTTAGCGCCAAGGATTTAGTTTTGACTAGTCTGCCTCCCTGGCAAAGCTTGTGGTTAAACATCTGCAGCATCGGTACGTCTATTATTTTATCTCCCGTACTATTGCTTCCCCTGCAGGGCAAAAAGTTAGAGATGGAAAATAGTCCGGGTATATTTCTAAGTGCCATTCTAGTAATGGGTAGTTTCCTATATCTGAACAGTTATAGATGGGATAAAATAAGCCAAACTTTGATTCTAGTTGGATTGGGTGCAGGGATTTATTATCTGATACTGCGTAGGCTCAAGTGGAACTATTTCTCCCCCCTAGAAAAGCTGGACAATTTACTAAGTCTAGTAACTATTGTCGCAATTTTGATCTTTAGCTTGATTGCCTATGAACTACCTTAACCTCCTACTTAGATTGTTAATTTGGTTTCTACTTACTGCTGATTTGAGTATAGCTAACATTATTATTGGTTTAGTAATTGTGTTAGTCTTGCCTAATAGAAGGGGAAGGGCAACTGTGGGGGAATGGCTATTAGCGATCTGGAATATTATTGTTTCCATCCCCCGCGCCTATTTCGAAGCCATAGAGATGATTATTTTTCCCCATCAACAGGAACAGGTGACTTTGGAGAGAGTCAGGGTAAACCGCATTCCAGCACTGATTTTTTTAGAGATATTCGTGATTACATTTACGCCGAAAACAATTGTTCTCAACTACCGTGAAGATGGTTACTACGAAGTCCACCGAGTAAAACGACAATGACTATAGTGTTAATGGTTATGTTATTAATCCTCCTCATACCTATTTATGTAGGGGCAAAAGACCAAGATGTGTGGCAAAGAATGTTGGCTTTTTGTAGTATTGCCACCAAAACATCAGTCATGGTTTTGGTTATATCTGTGATTCGTAATGATTGGACGATCGGTGTTGTAGGGGTACTAATTCTCAGTTTAGGAAATGCAGCTTTAATGTTGTTGGCTCATATTTTACGGCGGTTAAATGAGTTATGAAAGAAATTATTAGTTATAGCTTGATCTCTCTAGGCTTGATATTTTGGTTGTGGGGCACCCTGCCCTTACTGGGAAAACGATCGGTGCTATTTAAGCTCCACAGTCTGTCTGTTTCTGATACCTTGGGTTCTATGGCTATCACTGTCGGCTTGCTCGTGCACTTTCCGGCAGATTGGTCATTGCTATTTTTGGCATTAATTTCCCTAGCAATTTGGAACACAATTTTAGGCTATGTGTTAGCTTTTTGTTCCCGCGGAGGGCAGAGAGATGGATGAGTTATACCTAGTACCGATCGTGTTTTTATTGCCTCTCAGTGCTGTCATGGTGGTAATTCAAACTAATCCCTATACCGCCCTAGTTATGCGGGGAATCTTGGGGGCTATTTCTGCACTGGTCTATGCCTTGCTAGGCGCAGCAGATGTCTCTTTGACTGATGCTTTAGTGGGCACCATGTTATCAATTACTCTTTATGCTATTGCAGTCAGGGCCTCTTTGAGTATGCGTATTGGTGCTATAAAACTAGATAAATCTGACCCTATACTGGCTCCAATTAGTAGGTTACTGGGCAAACACTTTATGCGACTGGAAATAGTGGAATTTGCTAATTCAGATGACCTCAACTTGGCTTTACAGAAAGGCGACATCCACTGCCAGTTTGACAGAAGTGATATGGCAGGCAATAGATTAGTAATCCGTGTACCCAGATTGTATGAAATTCTAACTAAGGAGTCTATGCCTAACCTGGAGATTGTCCTATGGGAGAAAAGGGAGGAACCAGTATGAAAATTATTGCTACTATCTGCAGTATTCTTATCTGCGCGAAGCTGCTAGCGATTGTCACCAATGCTGACTACGACCCAGGCTTTAATATCGTGAATGCCATTGCGGAATTTGCCGATATCCCTAACACTGTCTCCGCTATTATTCTGCACAATCGCCTATACGATACTATTTTTGAGGTAACTGTATTTACTATTGCTATTATGGGCGTGGGTTACTTGCTAGCTAATGAATCCCCTGTGCAGAAAGTTTATCAATTTACTGATGCCCCCTCGATCGTTTTAGCAAGACTGGGAGCCACAATAGCCACGCTAGTAGGAATTGAGTTAGCCATTAGGGGTCATTTGAGTCCTGGGGGAGGATTTGCAGCGGGAGTAGCAGGGGGAACAGCAATTGGGCTAGTAGCAATCACTTCTTCCTGGGCATACATGGAAAAGATTTATAAACGTTGGCGGGCTAATGCTTTGGAGAAAATTTCCGTTGCCATATTTATTGTGCTAGCTGTGCTTAGTCTAGGGGGTATGGAGTTAGTTTATGGTAAATTTGGTGACTTATTCAGTGGGGGTTGGATTCCCATATTAAATATTTTGGTGGCTGTGAAAGTAGCTCTCGGTTCCTGGTCAGCTATTCTTTTGTTTATTCGTTATCGGGGTCTATTGTAATTACTCCACCTCAGAAGGAACAGTGATTTTGGAAATGCCTGCTAATGAACGCAAATTTTGGCAGCGTATTAACTCCGTAAAAGAAGGAATTTGTCTTCCTTCCAACTTAGCCGCATTTTGGATACCCTCCAATAAACTCCTAGCTGCTACCACATCTGTGTAACCCCGTCGCTGCGCCACTCGAATTGCCTCATTATCCGACTCCAAAAAAGTTTTGGCACTCTTACTCTGCCGATCGATTTGTTTCCAGGCAATTGCTATTAATAAAACTCCTACTGCTAAACCAGGAATATCCCCCTCAATTGTCTCCCAAATTGTGCCTGCTAGGGCAAATAAACTTACCAATTGATATGTTCCCCACTGGAAGTATTGGGTCTGTTGCCGCCAGGACACTTCAGCTAAGAATAACAAATCCCGCTCATTTACAGGTAGATTAAACCAGTAACGAAAGTTGATTTTAATTTGCGTATCTCGCCGCCAGGGTAAAATCGGTGTGCTAGTAATCACCTGGGCTTGGTCAGGCCGCTGCGCCACGATCGTGTGCATCCGCCAGGAAGCAGGTAGCAAATCTAACAAACGGCTAATTTCACTACTGGGGTGTGTAACGGAATCCATACAATTTGCCTACGCTAGGTAATCAATTGTTGCATTTTCTGTAGAAATACATCAACACCTTCTCCTCCTGGGGCAAATGGGGCAAAATTACCTCAGTTACTGGTGTAGTCCTATGAAATTGTCTCACACTGTTGGCATGGAAATCGATACTAGGTCGCGCATCTTGCAATCAGCACAGAAGCTGTTTGCGGAACAGGGATTTGAGGGCACTACGACTAAAGACCTTGCCAATCATGCAGGGGTAGCAGAGGGAACTCTGTTTCGCTACTTCAGTAACAAGAAGGCAATTTTGGTAGAAGTGGCAACCCAGGGCTGGATTAAGATGCTCACCGACTTATTGACAGAATTAAGCGAAATGGGTAGCTACAAAGCTATTTCCCAAATGATGTTACGGCGGATGACCCACCTGAAGGAAAATCACGACCTGATGAAGGTTTGCTTTATGGAAGCCCAGTTCCACCCAGATTTGCGGGACAAGATTCAATCCGAGGTAATCGCCAAAATGACGGAAATTGCTGAAATCTATTTCACCGAAGCAATTGCTAAGGGCGTTTACCGCGCCTCTCTCGACCCCAAGGTAATTGCCCGCGTGTTTGTAGGTATGTTTGCTGTGGCAGGGTTTAGCAACGAAACTATGACAACCGACCCCCTAGAACTACGCCTGATGGCGGAAGGGATTGCTGACATCTTTCTCAACGGGGTTTTGGTGCAACGCACCTGCGACAGGTAAATCTTTCATTGGAGATATGGCAACTTATGTGAAGTTTTGTTAAATTAGACGCATTGAATTGAGTAATGTATTTCTATGCGCCAACGCACCAGTGTTGTAGACGAACGTGGTTTAATTAACAACTTTGCCTATGAGCCGCCCATGTATATTGACGATGAACCCCGTTTTGGCTTTACGGAGTTTGCTGAGAAATGGAATGGACGGTTTGCCATGATTGGGTTTGTCCTGTTGTTGGCTATTGAGGCAGTTACAGGTCACGGATTTGTTAGCATTCTGCGCTCAATTTATTAGTCTCTAGGTTAAACTAAACGGGAAGTTGTGATTACCTTCCCATGACCAACCGATTGACTGTGGACACCCTAGCTATTTTGGTATGGGGTGTCTTGTTTTTGCGTTTGTGGCTGACGGGGCAACTATTCCTATTAATTCATCCAAATTACAAATTACTAACAATTGGAGCAGGTTTTTGTCTCTTAGGGTTGGGGATTAGATTGCTGTTCAAACCACAACAAACAGTATTACACAACAATTTACTACCACGGCAGTGGAGCAGCGGATTGTTACTGATGACAGGCATTTTGGGTTTGGTAATACCACCCCGCCCTTTTGCTAGTGACATCGCTTTTCAACGGGGTATAGATGATAGTTTTGCTGTAGTCAGAGGTGCACAAACTTTCCGTCGCAGTAACAAACCAGAACAGCGGACGATCGTGGAATGGGTACGCACTTTGCATGTTTATCCTGAACCCGATGCCTATAGGGGACAAAAAGTTGATGTGACAGGATTTGTGGTGCATCCTTCTGGTCTTCCCAGTAACTACTTCTTGATTTCGCGCTTTGTGATTACCTGCTGTGCTGCTGATGTCTATCCTGTAGGTTTATTGGTTAAGCTAGAAAATAGTGACCGCACTGGGTATCCTCCCGATCGCTGGTTAAGGATTAAAGGTGTAATGGATACGATCGAGTGGCAAGGTAAGCGTAAATTAGCTATCATTCCCCAGGAAATCATACCTGTCTCCCCCCCCCCAAACCCCTACGAATCCTAAGACATAACGATGAGACCGAGAAAGCTACCAGTTATTAATCACCTGGAAATTACTAACATGAGTACAGAAGGGATTGCCTATGGCTGGAGTGAGCAGGGCAAAAAAATTTATGTAGAAAATGGCGTGATAGGTGATATTTGTGATGTGAAGATTTACAAACGGGAAAAAGGCAGCTATACAGGTAAAGCTATTTACTTTCACAAACGATCGGATTTACGCCTAGAGCCAATTTGTCCCCATTTTGGGTTGTGTGGTGGTTGTCGCTGGCAATTCGTCAGTTATGAACAACAGTTGTTGTGGAAGCAGGAGTTAGTGCAGGAACTATTTGATATACCAATTCCCCCTGTCCTACCTGCTCCCCAAACCCTTTTTTACCGCAATAAGTTGGAGTTTTCAGCAACAAACGATCGGTGGGTCACCGAATTAGAATCACCTGAGTTGACGGGTAACAAGTCGGTCGGCGAGGCTCCCGAGGCGAATGCCTTAGGATTTCATGTACCCCACCGTTGGGCCAAAATATTTCAGGTCGATACGTGTTATCTCCAACCTGACCCCAGTAACTCCCTCCGCCTGGCAATTAAAGAGATAGCAGAAGAACTAGGTATAACTTTCTATAATCCCGTACAGCAAATCGGCACTCTTAGGAATGTTACTATCCGCACCAGTTCTACAGGGCAAGTTATGGTGATTATTGCTTTCTATCCCGATCAATTAGAGCAACAGATAGCTCTGTTATCTAGACTATATCAAAGATTTCCCACTATTACTTCTCTCTACTCAGTACAAAATGCCAAAGGGAATGACTCTATCTATGACTGTGAATTATCTTTGTTTGCTGGGCAGCCTTATATCATGGAAAAAATTGGTGACCTAAGTTTTGCCATCACCCCTAAATCATTCTTTCAAGTTAACACCAGCCAAGCGGAAAGACTATTCCAATTAGTTTTAGAATTTGCCCAACTCAACAACAATGAAACAGTATATGACCTCTACTGTGGTACTGGTGCTATTAGTCTAACCGCTGCCCGTCACAGTCAAAAAGTAGTGGGCATAGAATTAATTGCAGATGCCATTCGTGATGCTAAGTTTAATGCGGAGTTGAACAATATCACCAATGTAGAGTTCATCACGGGCGATTTACAAACAATTTCCATCCCAAACTTAGTCTGCCAATACGGTCAACCTGATGTGGTAATTACTGACCCCCCCCGATCGGGTATGACGAACAAGGTGATAGCACAGTTACTTACCATAGCCCCTGCCAAAATTATTTATGTCAGTTGTAACCCCGTTACCCAAGCTAGGGATGTAAAAAATTTATTACACAAATATCATGTCCGCAAAATCCAACCCCTCGATATGTTTCCCCAAACTGCCCACGTGGAAAATGTGCTCCTCCTAGAAGCTATGTCATAGCCAAGAACTACACCACTCTAAAACCCGATTCCACCCCCACCAACAGTCTTGATCACCATATTCTTGCTGACATTTGCGGGAGCTAATTAAACCCCCGTGACCACCATGCCGAGTTAAGAGCAAGCTAATTTGCGGGTTGTGATGACAGGCAGCAACCAAATCGGGCACGATCGTGGGGTCAAACAGGGGGTCATCCTGGGGGTAGAGAATCAAGGTGGGCTTGTGCAAGTGGGGTAAAAAAGGTAAGGGGCTGCTGAGACGGTAATACTCTTCCACACTCCCAAGACCCAAGGGGGGCACAACTAATTCCTGGTCGTAACCCCAAATGCTGTTAGCCCGATCGATTGCTTCTCTGTCTAAAGCCCCAGGGTGCGCCTGATAAAGCTGCCAAGCTAAGACTTTTAATTCCCTAGCAATCCGCTGTTCGATCGCTCTGCCCCAGGGAGTACGACAGAGGTAACGGAGAGAACGGGCTGCATCCAAATTGGGAGAAATTACAGCAGCTCCCCTTATCTCTGGTATAGTTTGGGCTTCTTTCGCCCCCCACAGGGCTAGTTGTCCCCCCAGGGAATAGCCCACGAAAAAACAAGGTGCTGGACAACCGTAACGCTGGGCTTGGTGGGCAATTTCAACAAAATCCGCCCCTTCATACAAACCATCGGAAGTCAAGGTAGGAGAGAGTAAACCCGTCACCCCATGGGCGCGCCAATCAAACAACACCACAGCAAAATCCTGGGCATAGGCTTTGGCTCCCAAGACCCGCAAATAACCTTGGTCTGCTAGACTGCCCGTGATTCCATAGGTAGCAATGACAGTTCCTCTTGCCTGGCGCGGAATTGCCACCCAGCCATAGATCGGTACATTTCCCTGACCACTAAAAAGGATTGATCTATATTCTGGTTCCGGTACTACTACAGTTGAACGCCAGCGCCTGGAAGTGACTAAGGCAGTCCAGACTGTCATAGCCAGACCGTTAGTTAGAAACCAAGGGGGAGTATAGGTCATAATGCAGGCGAGAGAGGGAAGTTGAGCCTAAACGTGGTGCCCCCCTCTGGATTGCTGAGGACATCTATCTTGCCTTGACAAATTTCTACACACTTTTGCACCAAACTCAAACCCAAGCCCGAACCGTGAATCCCTTGCACGTTGCTCCCCCGGAAGAACGGTTCAAAAATATGTTTTACTTCCCCTGCAGGAATGCCAATTCCCTGATCAGACACAGTAATTTCAACTGTGTTAGCCTGCCTCGCAGCTTTGATAAACACATCAGATTGGGAATATTTAAGGGCATTGGTTAAGAGCTGTTCCAAAATACAACTCAATAGGCGGGGGTCACTAATAAAAGAAGAATTACTTTCCTCCGGGTAGAAGTTAATAGACTGGTGATTGTAGATATTTAATTTCTCAATTACGTCTTGACAAAGACTATTAATCGAGATCACCTGCCAGTTAGGCACAAAAAAGTTAGTCTTAATCTGATAGATGGTAATAATATTATCTATTGTCGCCAGAATACGATCGGAGGCATTCTTAATCCGCATAATACTACGCCGCAGTTTGGGATTTTGCTCTATTATTTCGTGATTTTCCAAGGAACTAATCGCAATCGCCATGACATTCAAGGGTGTACGGAATTCGTGGGAAATCATAGCAAAGAAGTGTTGCTGCAGCTCATTAATCTCCTGCTCCTGGCGTAGGGCTAATTGAATAGCTTCTGCCTGTTTCCGATCAGTGACATCCCTAACAATCATAGTCACTTCATCTTCCCCAGTTGGCACTAGCCGCATTTCATAGTAGGTTTCCCCCTCTGGATAACTAAATTCTAAGGTTTGGATTTGTTGCATAGTCAGGACAATTTTAATCAGCCGTAATAAACGATCGCTAATGGCAAGAAAGCAGGGGAAACTACTAATATGGGGATAAACTACAGGTTGGGAGGGTAGGGGTAGACGGGAATGAATATCGAGTAAAATACCCTCTCGATTGACGATAAAAATAGAATCAGGGATACTCTCAATGAGAGCACGACTGCGATTTTCGAACTTTTCTAGGGTTTCTTCAATTAACACTTGCTCTGTAATATCCCTCCCTACCCCCTGTACTTCTTGCGTCGTGGTCAGATAGAGTTGCCAGACTTGCCAACGCACTTGCTTATCGGGTAGGACAATACGACACTTGATATTCACGTGCGGGCTTAATAAACTAAGGGCACTTATTTTTTGTGTTACCCATTCTTTGTCCTCGCTGTAGATATAATCCAATATGCTTTTATTTTCTACTGGTTCTTTGTCACACTGAAATAATTTTCTTGTAGCAGCATTGGCGTAGGTGATTCTGTTGTCAGCGGTTGACCAACAAATAATTAGTTCTTGCTGATTCTCCACGATCGAGCGGTAGCGTTCTTCTGCTTTTATCCCCCGCCGTGAGCGCCAGTATAGCCAAACCCAAGTGCCTAACAGTGCTAATCCCAGGAGCCCTGACCACATAGTTTTCTAACAGTCGCTTTAGGAGTGGGATGACCACTCCCTGTACTAGTTTATTGCTTCCTGAGCCAACTGAACATAGCCCGTAGTTCCTTGCCGACTTGCTCGATCGGGTGTTGCGCTTCATTGCGTCGCATCGCAGTAAACATAGGCTTGCCCGCCTGATTTTCCAAGACAAATTCCTTAGCAAATTGCCCAGACTGAATCTCTGCCAAAATCTTTTTCATTTCCTGGCGAGTTTGCTCGGTAATGATACGTGGACCTCTGGTGTAATCCCCATACTCGGCGGTGTTAGAGATACTGTAGCGCATATTAGCCAGTCCCCCTTCCACAATCAGGTCAACAATCAATTTCACTTCGTGCAGGCACTCGAAATAGGCAAGTTCTGGTTGATAGCCCGCTTCTACAAGGGTTTCAAAGCCTGCTTTAATCAGAGCACTCAAGCCCCCACATAGGACTGCCTGTTCTCCAAATAAGTCCGTTTCTGTCTCTTCACGGAAAGTTGTCTCTAAGATGCCTGCCCTAGTTGCCCCAATTCCCTTGGCATAAGCCATGGCTTTGTCCCGGGCCTGTCCCGTGGCGTCCTGGAACACCGCAAACAATGACGGCACTCCCTGCCCTTGCTCATAGGTACGGCGGACTAGATGCCCTGGTCCCTTGGGTGCCACCATGAAGACATCCACATCAGGGGGGGGGACAATCTGGGCAAAGTGAATATTGAAACCGTGGGCAAAGGCAAGACTGTTACCTGCTTGCAGATAGGGAGCAATGTCTTGGGTGTAAACCGATCGTTGCACTTCGTCGGGGAGCAAAATCATCACCACATCAGCGCTGGCAGCCGCTTCCGCTGTAGTTTTGACTGTCAAGCCCGCCATTTCTGCCTTTTGCCAGGAACTACTGCCCTGGTAGAGTCCGACCATTACTTCCAAGCCACTATCGCGCAAATTGAGGGCGTGGGCGTGCCCCTGGGAACCGTAGCCAATAATAGCAATCTTTTTTCCTAAAAGGGAATCAAGGCTGGTATCAGCATCGTAATATAGTTTTGCCATGGACTTCTCCTGTAGTTGTGTTAATTGAGTGTAGCGAAAAGCTGGAAAAATAGAGTGGAAGATTTGTTTAGCTGTACTGGTGAGACCAACCCAGAGGAATTTTTGGAAAAAGTTTTAATCCCCTATTGCCTAGCCTAAAAAGCTATCTAAAGTTGCCTAGAACTGATCAAAATCTCTGCCCTGTTACAGTAAGCTTTTCTTTTGATAAATCCTGATTGTCAAATAAAACTCCTCTGATTTTGGACATCTTTGTTCGCATAGCTAATACAGGTTCATTTATCATTGCGATTAAAGTTTAGTAATCATACTCCGCTATATACATTCTTTACCCCTAGCTATAGGCTGGGCAAACTGATATAGAAATCGATCGTTTCTTTATCCAAAACTACAGTTACCGCTAAATTATACCCCCTCCATTTATTACCTCAAGATTATGCAAGCATCCAAATCCAAATCTGTTTCATTGATGATGTCACCGCCCCCAGTATTAGCAAGAAAATCAATAATTTGGTTCTGCTCATTTTTATTACCAAATCTCTCCAAAACAATGAAGCCACCTTCACGGCGAAAGTATAGACGGTAGCTAATACCTGTACGGTACTCATAGTGCCCATTAGCTCTGCCATCCAAGTGTTTTATCCTATAGGCATTAGGGTTATTACCAATACGAGCTAGGTAACTTTGTAGGGCATGGAACTTAATCCGATCCTGATAAAACACATATTCCACATCCTTCCAAAATGCCTGTGTAAACTTGAAGGGTTTGAGGAAGGGAAGAATAGAAGAAATTGATACAATACTGTTGTTAATTGATGCACTTGCCTTCTTGTAGCTATCAGCAATTTTAGCTTCATTACCGCCAGCAGCACATAAATCCCTGAGGAGCTGATTGTAGTAAGCTTCGATGACTCTGAGGGATTCTACTTCTCTTTGCATGCCCTCGATCGCTGGCAGTAATTGCAAGTCTTCCAAAAGTTTTACTGCTTGCTCCCAGTCCTCCTTTTTCTCTACATACAATTCGCGACGCAGCAAAGCATTTGTGATAGTAGCTGTGAACTGCACTCGGTTAGTAGGCTTGATCAGGTAACCCAGGTAACCGATTGATCCCCTTTTAGTATATTCAGGTACAATTGCCATATTGTGGGATGCCGTGATGACCACTACTCGGTTTTCGCACCAATCAGACAGACCAGCTTCTCTCACTGCATCAAGGACTCCCAGACCTAGATTACTACCATCCAGATTATGATCGAGGAGGACTAAATCATAGGGTTCGCGAATACCTTCTTCACTATCAAGAATGGAATTAAATGCACTATCAAGAGTGAAAGCAAAATCACAGGTATGACCATCATTTAGTAGCCACCCCTGCCAAGTTTGACAGATTCTCTGATCATCATCCACAATCAAAAAGTGAGCCATAGTTAACCTCCCTATCAAATTATTGACATATTGGAAAACTTACAGTTACTCTTGCTCCTTCTGCTAAATTTTCGACCTTCACTTTGCCATCCCAAAACTTTAAATAGGCAAAGCATATCATGCTACCATTTCCATTGAGTGTTCCGTTGGTATTATTTAGTCTTTCGTGACACTGGTAAAGCTTGTCTAGCATATGTTCAGGAATGCCAGGGCCATTATCTTCTATGGCAATGCTACACTCCTGAGCAGCAGCATCAATTCGGCAACCAATGGTAATTAGTGGTGTGTATGTATTTTGAGTCTGGCTACTACCACTATTGCGGTTGATGATACGCACACGTCTACTCTTAGCACCACAAGCTTTGTAAGCATTGTCAATAATATTTTTGAGAATACTCATAAAATGCCAGGGGTTTATAGAGATTTTACAGTCACAATCTCCTAAGCAACCCGAGGATGAATTCTGACAAAAGACTTTTATATTTGCCTCTGGTAACCTTGCTTTCGCCCGATCGTAAACTACTTGTATAAGTTCGGACAACTTGCATAACTGAGGTTCAGTAGAGATTATCTTATCTAAATTTTCGGTAAGTTGACTGATAACAGTTATGCTATGTTCTATATCTCTCAGAGTTTCTATAATAATATCAGGGTCAATCATGTTGTTGTGTATACTTGCTTTTAATTTATCAATTTGCTCAGGAATGTAATTTGTGTTAAGCAGTATTGGAGCCTTACTTAAATCGTGCTTTATATTTTGCACATCGGTTTTTAGCCGCAAACACAAGTTGGTGTACTCTTCTTGAATTAACTGCAATTTATTACCAGTTGGTGAAACAAACTCATCATCAAAAATTGAGCGGATTGCTGCATCTAACTCCTTCATTCTCAATAACTTATTCTGGGCTTCTAGAAACTTGGCTCTCTCTTCAGCTATTTTCTTTTCATATTCTATCTGCTTACGCTTAAGCTGCTCCACAAGAATTCTTTTTTGTATCTCCCTTTTCTCCACCTCTAACCGCTGCCGCTTGAAATTTGCTTCTAGCACCTTCCTCTCTTCCAAAATAGCTCTCTTCTGTATTTCTGCTTTTTCCACTTCTAGGTACTGCCTTTGTAATTCCTGCTCGATCGCTCTTCTCTCAAACTCTAGGGTTATGCTCTTTTGCTCTGCTAATTCTCTGGCCAGTTCTTTAGTGTATAAGCTCCTAAGGAAGAGATAGAACAGAGAGTAGAGTAGCGCACCCATGCCAGCAGTAAAATAAATACTACCTCGAATGAAGGCGTAGCCACCGCTATCACTGGCGAAGTTAGTAAGGAACTGAGAAAACTTGCTCCAAAAATTTGGTGGTTTCCCCCTAATATAATAAACCTTGCCAATAACTCTACTCTCACCTGCTTTGACAGCTGATTGAATAATTCTCTGGCAATCTAAGTTAATTTCTATGTCTCTCGCCCTACTACTAGGGTAACTGGCAGTATTACAATTAGGTTGGGGGTACAAAATTAAATCACTGTGGACTACATAACCCTCATCTAAAACATTTTTTGATCGGGTCTTTTTAGTTTTGTATAAAATTTTTGTTTCATCTAGGACAGAATCTGTAGAAATGTCAGTAATTACTAAACTAAAAACCCCATAGTTGCTATCTAGTATTGATTTGAGACGTTCTGCTTGTTTGTAATATTTTTGAGGATTAGAAAATATTTTTTCAAAAGAGTTGCCCTCTGAGGCTTGGGACAGAGCTGGTGGGAGCATATGAAATAGCATATTAAAATCCACTGTCTGTACCCTGGGTATGACTTTAATAAAGAATTCCCGAAATGCTCGCCGCACTGGACTAATACCTGGCATAACTGCAACTATTCCAGTAAAGGCTGTAACAAAAACTACTCCACCAATAATCCATGCTTTAACATTACTGGTTGTTCTTGCCAAATTATTAAGACTTTTACTAATAAGCATGTTTTTATTAGCTTAGATTCCCAAATTATAAATATAATATAAGCCACTGTAGAGACAGTTTGTATATATATTTGTAAAATTTTATGTTTATATTTGTAATTAAATATTATTAAATACAAATCCTATAGATTTTATTCTAGGAAGTATAGCTAGTTTTATAAGTAAAAATCTGGATTTTAGTTTTTGTGTTTATTGGAACTGGTGGGCCTGTGGGTTAGAGAGGAAACGATCGGCTCTGAAGTGGCAGGGCAGTTAAATATATGCTATACAGGGAGTTGCGTCTGTGTTACTGCTATGTCTACCCTGGTTATTGTCGAATCCCCAACCAAAGCCCGTACTATCCGCAATTTCTTGCCCAGTAACTACAGGGTGCAGGCATCGATGGGACATGTGCGGGACTTACCCCAGTCTGCCAAGGAGATTCCCCCTGCCTACAAGTCCTATGACTGGGCAAACCTGGGTGTGAATGTGGAGGCGGATTTTGAACCTCTTTATGTGGTGCCAGCGGATAAGAAGAAGGTGGTAAGAGAGCTGCAGCAGGAACTAAAAAATGCCACGGAGTTAATTCTGGCAACGGACGAAGACCGTGAGGGGGAGAGTATTTCCTGGCATCTATTGCAGGTGCTGCAACCAAAAGTTCCCACTAAACGGATGGTGTTTCACGAAATTACGGCGGAAGCTATCCAAAAAGCCTTGCAAAATTGCCGTGATATTGATGAACAGTTGGTCAGGGCGCAGGAAACTAGGCGCATCCTCGATCGTTTGGTTGGCTACACTCTCTCCCCTCTGCTCTGGAAAAAGTTAGCCTGGGGTTTGTCAGCAGGGCGGGTGCAATCTGTAGCGGTGCGGTTGATTGTAGATAGGGAACGGGAACGGCGTGCCTTCCGCTCGGCTACCTACTGGGACTTAAAAGCAATTTTGTATGCTCCCAAGTTGGAATTTCCTGCCCAGCTGGTGAGCTTGGGGGGTAAGAATTTAGCTAGTGGCAAGGATTTTGATGACCGCACAGGACAACTGCTACCTGGTCGGGATGTGGTTTTGTTGGACCAGGCGCAGGCAGAGGCCCTCTGTGTCCGATTACGGGAGCAACCATGGACAGTTACCGATCGGGAAGAACGACCTCTAACGCGCAAACCTGCGCCCCCCTTCACTACTTCTACCTTGCAACAGGAAGCCAACCGCAAATTACGGTTTAGTGCCAAGGAGACAATGCGCATTGCCCAGGCGCTCTACGAACAGGGCTATATTACCTACATGCGTACTGATTCTGTGCACCTGTCTGACCAAGCGATTACGGCGGCAAGGGAATGCGTCGCGAGGATGTATGGGCAAGAATACCTCAGTCCTAAGCCCAGACAGTACACAACAAAAACCAAGAATGCCCAGGAAGCCCACGAAGCGATCCGCCCCGCTGGTTCTAGCTTTAGAACGCCCCAAGAGACAGGGTTAACGGGCAAAGAATTACAGCTGTATGACTTGATTTGGAAACGGACAGTGGCTTGTCAAATGGCTGATGCCCGCCAGACAATGACAACTATCACGATCGGTGTGGCAGATGCTGTCTTCAAAGCCTCTGGCAAGCGGATTGATTTCCCTGGATTTCTGCGCGCCTATGTGGAGGGTTCCGATGACCCCACTGCTGCCCTAGAAGACCAAGAAATATTACTGCCCCTGGTGCAAGTGGGTGACCAGTTGGAGTTACGTCACCTAGAACCAGTCAAGCACGAAACTCAACCGCCCCCCCGCTACACAGAAGCATCTTTGGTAAAGACCTTGGAAGCTGAGGGAATTGGCAGACCCAGTACCTACGCCACTATTATTGACAAAATCTGTGGTGAACGGGGCTACGTGCAAATTATCAACAATGCCCTAGTGCCGACATTTACTGCCTTTGCTGTGACGGAACTGTTAGAAAAACATTTTCCCCATCTGGTTGACACCTCCTTTACTTCTAAGATGGAACAAACCCTGGATGACATTGCTACAGGCAGTATTGATTGGTTGCCCTATCTGCGGGAGTTTTACAGTGGTGAAGAGGGATTGGAAAAACAGGTAAAAGAAAAGGAAGAACAGATCGACCCCGAAACAGCAAAAACGATCGAGCTAGAGGGTTTAGGGGATGTCAAGATTAAGATTGGCAAGTTTGGTCCCTATATCCAGGTAGGGGATGTGTCGGCTTCTCTGCCCCCCGATGTCACTCCCGCTGACCTTGACCAAAATAAGATTGAGACCTTACTCAAACAAAAGCTGGAAGGTCCGGACCAAATCGGTGTTCATCCTGAAACGGGGGAGCCAATCTTTTTGCTCGTAGGTCGCTACGGACCCTATGTGCAGTTGGGCAAAGCGGCAGAAGGGCAGCCCCTACCCAAGCGGGCAAGTTTACCAAAGGGTGTGCAGCCAGAGGAAGTTACACTGCAAATGGCGCTCGATTTGTTGCGTCTCCCCCGATACCTGGGCGACCATCCTGACACAGGTAAACCAATTATTGCCAACAACGGTAGATTTGGTCCCTTTATTGTCCATGACCAAGGCAAAGTCAAGGACTATCGCTCCCTCAAAGCCCCTGATGACCCCTACACCATCACCCTAGAACGAGCGTTGGAGTTACTTGCCCAACCCAAAGCCACTCGATCGCGGAACAGCAAACTAATTCGCGTTCTAGGAGAGCACCCAGCCGATGGCAGCCCGATCGAACTGCTGGAAGGCAATTACGGTCCCTACATCAGGTATGAAGCCACTAATGTAGCTATCCCCAAGGATATGGATATAGAGAGGGTGACATTGACAGAAGCTCTGGAACTACTGGGGGACAAAGCTCCCGCTAAGAAAAAAACAGCCGCTGCCCCCAAAACCACTAGCAAAAAAACTAGCACTCGATCGAAGTCCAAGGTGGCAAGCAAGTAAAATAGAAGCAACTTGTTAAACAAACGATCGTTATGGTTGCTACTATTCCTGTTGTTTCTAAAGAAAAGTTGAAGAATCCTCCCCTACAGGTGCACAAACTGGGGGACAAAGTACTACGGCAGCCTGCCAAACGTATTAGCAAAATCACCGATGAAATTCGGGACCTAGCCCACAAGATGTTGCAAACAATGTATAGCTACGATGGCATTGGCTTAGCTGCAACCCAGGTAGGGGTACAAAAGCAATTGATTGTGATTGATATTCACCCCGACCAGCCCGAAGCCCAGCCCCTAGTATTGGTCAACCCGGAAATTACGGAACGGGGCGGCGAACTCTGCAGTGGCGAAGAAGGTTGCTTGAGCGTGCCCCAGGTGTTTATGGATGTAGTCCGTCCCGATCGAGTTACTGTTGTCTTCCGTGATTTAGAGGGTCGCCCCCAAAAGCTCACCGCGGAAGGATTATTAGCTAGGGTGATTCAGCATGAGATGGACCACCTCAACGGCATCATGTTCGTCGATCGGGTACAAAACGCCATTGCCCTCAGTCAGAATTTAACCAAGCAGGGCTTTTCCCTAAAAGATGTCCGACCCATCAGAAATTAGCGTTGACGGCGGAGCATCAACTCATCTTCCAGGGCAGCAATGCGGTTATAGGCAACGGTGAGTTGATTAGTCAGGCGGCGAATCTGCCATTCCAAAGCCACGTTAGACCGATCGGAGCTGAGGACTAGGTTAGATCGCTGCTCGTCAGGCAAAATATCCTTGTGCAACTCTAGCGGACGGGGGTTGACCCTTTGCAGTAACAGTTCCACCATGTGGCGTAAATGTCTAACCTCCTCCTGCAGTAATGCGATTTGCGCCTTCAATTCTTCCATAGCACACCTTCCCCAATTTGATTCTAATTTTTATAGCCAGTGAGGAATCACTTGTCCTTAATGCAGAAAAATTTAATTTTTAGGAAATTTTCAGGAAATTTTAACCGTGGGAGAACTGTGAGGGTTAATCTGAGAGAAGGTTCACTTACTTACTTCTGTGAAGATATTAGGCAAAAGCTGGCATAGGGAAGAACCAGAATGGTGGGCGGAATTTCTGCAACAGTGGAACTACATTGTCTACTTGCGGGTACGGAAAGTAGCCTGGGTAACTTCTATTTACCCCATTTTGGCATTGCCTATACTGTGGACAGTGAGGCTGACTTCTAATTCCTCCCATTCCCTAGTGTTGCCTATCTGCCTGACCAGTGTGCTTGGGGGCATGGCGGTCATATCTGCTTATACCTTATTTACTAGCCAGCCTTTATCTGACACACGATGCCTAACTAAGAGGCACAGAACAGCAATTATTACCTACACCGCCTGCTTTCTCGTGCACATCCATTTGATTATGATAATTATGTGGTTAATTGCTGGTGTAGTAACACAATACTTAATCGGTTTTATAGTTTACTGTGTCTTCTTTTTTCGTCCTAGCAGAATCGGCTATATCACCTATGCACTCTCTATCCTGTCATTTTTTCTCTGCGTCAATACTTTACCATTTCCTGTTATTTATACCCGTGTAGAACACTTAAGTGCTACCTATCTATCAGGTATATTGTCCTTCTGGTTCGGGATAGTGGTTTCTGATAGCTTATTCCAGGCTAGGATCAGGGAGTTTCTTAACCAACGCACGATTGAAAAACAAACCATCAGTTTAACTAAAGCCTACAATGATATTCATGAATTAAACGAGAAACTACGGGCAGAAAATTTTCGCATGAACTACGAGCTAAGTATAGCTAGACATATTCAAGAGATGATATTACCTGAACAATGTGAGCTAGACGAAATTGAGTTTTTAGAGGTAGCCGCTTTAATGTCGCCGGCAACAGAAGTGGGAGGAGATTATTTTGATGTGTTGGTGGATAATGACACCCATAGAGCCACGATCGCTATTGGGGATGTGACAGGGCATGGCTTGGAGAGTGGTATTTTTACGGTCATGTTACAGGCAGCGGTGGGATTGATCCACAATTGCCACGAATACTCCCCAAAAGAAGTGCTGAATACATTAAATAAGTTACTCTATCACAACGCCAAGCGGATGCAATCAGATAAATGCGTCACTTTTGTATTACTACAATACGATCGGGGTAAAGTAAAAATTTGTGGTCAGCATGAGACAATTATCCTAGTCCGCCACACAGGTAAGCTGGAAATAATTGATACAGCCCCCCTGGGATTTATGCTGGGTTTAGAACCCAATATTTCCCCTTTTGTGCAGGAGAAAGAAATATATTTGGACAGGGGGGATGGGCTGGTGCTCTACACCGATGGCATTGTCGAGGCTATGAATAGTGAGCAGGAAACTTACGGCATCGATCGGTTAGAGGCGGCAATTGTGGCTAACTACAACCGCTCGGCAAAGGAAATCAGGGAAGCCATAGCAGAAGATGTAATGAACTTTATTGGCGTTGCCCCTATTGATGATGACATTACCCTACTAGTGATCAAACAAATTTAGGGTCAAAAATTAGTTCTAGTACCGCCATCGGCAGGGGCAAGAAATGGTTTCAGTTTAATCCCTGGTTGTCTAAGCCGCCATAAATCGCCGAAACGAAAACTCTGATGGGCAAAAGTGTTTACAGGGGCAGTTACTTGTCCCTGTTCTGCCGAGACCAGATTGGCAAATACTCTATCTCTGGTAAGCAGCGGGTCTTGTCCAGGGGGTACAGTAAAGACAATGCGACAGGTGGGGACACGATCGGTGGTAGCGCACACCGTGTTGTAGCCATTTTCCCTGCCAATGCGTAGTTCGTCTAAACCATCGGGGCGATAGGACTCCAATCTACGGGCAATCTCCTGGCAACGGCGTTCGGCAGACCAACCTCCCCCCAACGTGCGGGGAGCAGCCCAGGGAAACGATCGATTGGGGTCACTCTCAGGGCGATAGGACACCACAAGTTGACCGTTGCGCAACTCACAGATAAATCGTTCCCCCGTAGTTGTACCAGTCGTTGCAGGTTCTGGCGGGGGAGTAGGAATTGTTACAGGGGGTACAGAATTGGGGAGCGGTGGCTCGATCGGGATTACCTCTTGTGCCATAGCAGAACCACCCATCACTGTCAACGCCAAAATCAGCGCATACTGCATAACTCAAATCTTCCCTAAAGCTGAACCTAGAGACGAGTAGGGCAGAAAAATTGTTGCCTGCCCCACCTTGGGCTATCATAGAATTTACATTTATTGATAAAAACTTTTAGGATAACTTTATGGCAGGTAAACTCGGCGTATTATTACTGAATCTGGGTGGACCAGACAGACTAGAGGATGTCTACCTCTTTTTGTTCAACTTGTTTGCTGACCCCGACCTGATTCGCCTGCCTTTTCCCTTCTTGCAAAAGCCGATCGCTGCTCTCATTGCTGCTACCCGTACTCCCTTCTCCCAGGAAAACTATCGTGCCATTGGTGGTGGTTCGCCCCTGCGTCAAATTACGGAGCAACAAGCCCAAGCCTTGCAAAACGTGCTGCAGGAAAAAGGTGTAGAAGCCAAAACCTATGTGGCAATGCGCTACTGGCACCCTTTTGCTAAAGATACCCTCACTCAGATTAAAAAAGATGGGATTACCAAGTTAGTTGTCTTACCCCTCTATCCCCAATTTTCTATCAGTACCACAGGCTCCAGCTTAAAAGAAATTGACCAACTGTGGGCACAAGACCCGGACCTGCAGAAGATTGAGCGAATAACAATTAAGTCCTGGTACGATCGTCCTGGCTACATTCGGGCCATGGCGGAGTTGATTGATAGGGAATTAGGGAAAGCACCAAACCCCGACAACAGTTATATCTTTTTCAGTGCCCACGGGGTGCCTGTCAAGTATGTAGAAAAATTTGGTGACCCCTATCAAATTGAGATGGAAAACTGTGTGGATTTAATCATGCAGTGCCTGCGCCGTGAGTTCCATCGCTATAACCCCCACATCCTAGCCTATCAAAGTCGGGTTGGTCCTGTGGAGTGGTTGCAACCCTACACAGAAGAAGCTATCAAGCGCCTAGCCCGCCGTGGTATCCAACGTCTAGTAGTCGTCCCCATCAGTTTTGTCTCTGAGCACATCGAAACCCTAGAAGAGATTGACATTGAGTATCGGGAAGTGGCAGAAGTAGCGGGGATTCATCACTTCGATCGAGTACCAGCCCTCAATCTGCATCCCACCTTTATCAACGACCTAGCCAGTCTTGTTCTGGAAGCAGCCCAGGTGGAGCCAGTACCATCCCTTGCCTGAGGTTATTTCCAGGGGTACAAATATATGGGGGAGCAAATTGTTAAAATTACCTTAAATCTATCCTGGGAACCCCGTGAAGATTACTGAGCTACTGCGTTACGATGCTGAGGTTATCGCCCAATATTATCGTTCCCGCTGGTTACAGGTGGGGAGTAGGTATTTAGCTATTTTTGTGCCCATTTTTGGGTTTATTTTTAAGTTGTGGTGTCTCAGTAAACTGGGTAGGGATATAAAAAATGACAAGGAACTGGCAGTAGAATTGCGAGAACTGCTGACAAAACTGGGACCAGCCTTCATTAAAATTGGGCAAGCACTCTCGACTAGACCTGATATTGTGCCTCCCGTCTATTTAGAGGAATTAGCGCAGTTACAGGACCGTTTGCCGTCTTTTCCCAACGAGATTGCCTTTCAGTTTATCCGCGAAGAATTAGGAGCAGACCCCCACACAATTTATGCCGAAATTTCTGACCAACCGATCGCTGCCGCCTCCCTGGGGCAGGTATACAAAGGCAGACTTCAAACAGGAGAAGCGGTGGCAATTAAGGTACAACGCCCCGGCATTGTGGAACAGATTGCCCTCGATGTATTTATTTTGCGGGGATTGGCAGTATGGATGATGCGTACCTTTTGGTTTATCCGCAGTGACCTACGGGCGATCTTAGATGAGTTTGCCAGCCGCATTTTTGAGGAAATGGATTACACCTGCGAAGCGGCAAATGCGGAAAAATTTGCTGAATACTATGGCGATTTACCTGGTATCTATGTCCCCAAAATTTATTGGCAATATACCGCCAAACGAGTGTTAACCATGGAGTGGATTGAGGGGACAAAGCTGACAGAAATTCAGCGCCTACAGGAACAGGGATTTGATGGTCGCAAAATAATTGAGGTGGGTGTCCAATGTTCTCTCCGGCAATTGTTAGACCAGGGGTTCTTCCATGCTGATCCCCATCCTGGCAATTTGTTGGTGATGGCAGATGGCAGGCTAGCTTACTTGGATTTCGGCATGATGAGCCATGTCTCCAGGGAACAGCGCTATGGCTTGATCGAAGCAATCGTGCATTTGGTCAACCGTGATTATGAAGCTCTTTCCCGTGACTACGTGCGCTTGGGCTTCTTAAAACCAGAGACGAATTTAGAGAAAATCACTCCTGCTCTGGAGCAGGTATTCACCACTTCTTTGCGGGGCAGTGTGACTGAGTTGGACTTCAAGGGATTAACGGATCAACTGTCAGCCATCATGTATGATTACCCTTTCCGGGTGCCTGCTTACTATGCTCTGATTATTCGCTCGTTGGTGACCCTGGAAGGCATAGCTTTAGGGGTTGACCCTAACTTTAAGGTGATGAGTGTAGCCTATCCCTACGTGGCTAATCGTCTGCTCACTGAACCCACCCCTGAACTGCACCATGCCCTACGGGATGTTTTGATTAAAGATGGCTCTTTCCGCTGGCATCGTCTGCATAATCTCCTCAAAAATGCCCAAGCTAACCAGGACTACAACTTCGAGAGAGCTGTTAACCATATTGCTGATTTTTTGTTTTCGGAAGAGGGATTTTATCTGCGGGAAAAGTTGGTGGAGGAACTAGCTAATTCCCTCGATCATCTCCTCCGTCAAAATGGACAAACCCCTGCTAAATTGTGGGAGCTGTGGGACATAATCCGATCGGAAAACCTGCTCCCTACCCAACAGTTAATCCCCATCGCGGGTCAAATTCTCAGCCGTCCTGAATTCTATCAATTGGGTGGTCAGGTGGTGGCGCAGGTGTCCCAAAGGGCGATCGCGCGGTGGATTCAAGAATGGGTATTGCAGGAAGAAGAAAATTCCCCTAAGCTAACGGGCACTCCTTCTCTTTATCGCACTGTCAATGGTAAAACTTGGTAGTCCTGCCCTCACTTTAGCTAACGCGGTTACGTTGTCACGGCTGTTGGTGGTGCCTTTCATTTTGGCACTATTGACCTGGGAAGATAGTATTGCCACTCGATCGTGGTGTGCTGCCTTGGTAGGGGTGGCGGGAATTACGGATTGGTTGGATGGTTATGTGGCAAGGAAATGGCAGCAAGAATCAGAACTGGGCAAAATTCTTGACCCCCTGGTGGATAAGTTAGTTGTATTTGCCCCCCTGTTGATGTTAGTAGAATTGGGAGAAATTCCTGCTTGGGGAGTATACATAATTTTGGCGCGGGAATTTTTAATCACTCTATGGCGCGCACCTAAACAATCGGGGGCAAATCTGTGGGGTAAGGTTAAAACTACCAGTCAGATCATTGCCATTTTACTTCTGTTGTTGCGGGTTCCCTACGCTCTTTGGAGCTTTTGGTTAGCGGTGGTTTTAACAGTTATTTCGGGCATTACTTATGTCTTCCCTGTTCATTAGCTTTGAGGGGGGGGAAGGGGCTGGTAAATCTACCCAGGCGAAATTCCTAGCTGAGTTTTGGCAAGCCCAGGGATATAGGGTTGTCCTCACACGGGAGCCAGGGGGTACAAACTTAGGCTTAACAATTCGCCAATTATTTTTACAGGGAGAGGCAATTACCCCCGTAACGGAACTGTATTTGCTGTTAGCCGATCGTTCCCACCATGTCAGTCACTTAATTCGCCCGGCGCTGGCAGAGGGCAAGATTGTTATTACCGATCGCTTTTCTGATTCTACGATTGCCTATCAAGGGTTTGGTCATGGGATCGATTGCCATTTGATTGATAACTTGAACAGGATAGCTACAGGGGGATTAGTTCCCCACTTGACCTTTTGGCTGGATGTTGACCCCCAAGTGGGTTTAGCCAGAGCAAAACAGAAGCATCGCACCGATCGCATGGAAAAATTTAATCTGGAATTTCATCAAAGGGTGAGGGATGGATTCCAATATGTTTGGCAAAGAGAGACCGATCGGGTCAAGCGCATCGATGCCAATTTAGCGCCTGAGGTAGTCAGGCAAACAATTGTTGCAGTAGTCAAAAAATATCCCCTGCCCCCAGTTGAGCAGAGGAAATGAGCAGGATGAGACGACTAGAATAAACCAAGAGTGAGAGATTTATCGATCGGTAGCGTCGCCCCATAGCCTAGGTAGATGGTAAAGAGAGTGCCAAACAAGAATACGGCGGTTGCCAGGGGACGGCGGAAGGGATTTTGGAACTTGTTGACGTTTTCAATAAAGGGCACCAGCATCAATCCCAAAGGAATGGAACCCATGAGGGCAATCCCCAAAAGCTTGTTGGGGACAACCCGTAAAATTTGAAACACAGGATAGAGGAACCACTCTGGCAAAATTTCCAAGGGCGTGGCAAAGGGGTCAGCGGGTTCGCCAATGGGAGTAGGGTCAAGCACAGCCAAACCTACACAGAGAGCGATCGTGCCCAGAATGCACACAGGAAAGATATAGAGCAGGTCGTTGGGCCAAGCGGGTTCGCCGTAGTAGTTATGCCCCATGCCCTTTTCCAACTTCGCCCGCAGGACGGGATTATTGAGGTCAGGTAACTTTTGAATCTTAGACATGACTTTCTCTCAACTTACAGTGGACCAGAAATACCTTGTTTGCGAATCATGAGGAAGTGTAGCAGCATGAAGACTGCCATCAACCAGGGCAACACAAAAGTATGCAGACTGTAGAAACGAGTCAACGTACCTTGCCCCACGCTCACACCGCCGCGAATCAGTTCCACCAAGGCGGGACCAACCACAGGGATAGCTTCCGGTACCCCAGACACGATCTTCACCGCCCAGTAACCCACCTGGTCCCAGGGCAAAGAGTAACCAGTGACACCAAAGGACACCGTAATCACTGCCATCACTACCCCCGTTACCCAAGTCAGTTCGCGGGGCTTTTTGAACCCACCCGTGAGATAAACCCGGAAAATGTGCAAAATCATCATCAAGACCATCATGCTTGCCGACCAGCGATGTATCGATCGGATGAGCCAACCAAAGTTAACCTCGGTCATGATGTAGCGGACAGAGTCAAAGGCTTCTGTGACCGTCGGTTTGTAGTAAAAGGTCATAGCAAAGCCCGTGGCAAACTGAATTAAAAAACAAGTGAGGGTAATGCCACCCAAACAATAAAAAATGTTAACGTGGGGGGGGACGTACTTACTAGTAACATCCTCTACCACCGCGTCCAGTTCCAGACGCTCATTAAACCATTCGTAGACCTTACTCATGTATTTGTAACCAATGATTGCCGTGGGGTTAACCGTAAAGTTATTTTAACCTTGACCCATCATACACCAGAAAATCTACGGTATTGCTTAACAAAACTTAGAATTACTAAGAGTATAGTGAGAGATACCCTTAAAGAACCTTAGCCATGTATTCGCCCCACAGTTGGGCAGCAAGGCTGCTACTGCCGTTGGTAACACCTTCATCGTTGCCTAGCCACACTGCAGTGAGGATATGCCGATCGGGGACAATACCAATAAACCACAAATCCCGGCTGTCATCTGTGGTACCCGTTTTGCCAATCACTTGCCCTTGGGGGATAGCAGCGGCTCTGCCCGTACCTTGACTGACCACCAGGGCCATCATCTGGTGCAAAATGTCCACTGTAGCGGTAGATAGAACAGCACTACCCCCAGTCTCAGCTTCGTAGATGAGGCGACAGGTAGAAATCTGCTTGCGGTCTTGACAGTCAGCGCTGTCCCAAATTTTCACGATCCCATGCACTGGTAGGTACTTGCCCCCCCGATCGACTGTGGCATAGGCAGCCGCCATCTCCGGCATAGTGACTTCATATCCACCTAGAACCATATTGCCGTCGGGTTGCAGAGGACTGCGAATTCCCATCTGGCGAGCCAGCTTGACTACTCTATCTAAGCCAATGCTTTCCCCTACTCTGATAGCTACTACATTTTCTGACAGAGCAAAGGCAGTGTACATATCTAGTCCCCCTGCCCCACTGCGACAGCCACTCACCCCCCCCAAAGGACTGCAGTCAAAGGTTTGGCTGGGACTAATGCCTCCCTCTAAGGCAGCGGCATAGGCAAACAACTTAAATGTAGAACCCGGCTGGCGCTGGGCATGGCTAGCACGGTTGAATTGGCTTTGGCGGAAGTCTACTCCCCCTGTCATAGCCAGGATCGACCCCTTGGTGGTATCGATCGTCAATATCGCCCCCTGGGAGAAGTTGTAGGCAGGACCAGCCAGTGCCACGAATTCCTGCAATGACCGATCGGCTTCCCGCTGCCAAGCAAGGTTCAGGTCGGTAGCCACAATTAAATTTCCTTCCCTAGCAAAGTTCTCCCCTAACAGTTCCGTTAATTCCTCCATGATGTAGCCGTAGAAATAGGGAGCCAAGGTCCCCTGGGAATTCTTCAGAGATTCAGTATTTAGTTTCAAGACCGACCGCCGTGCCCGTTCTGCCTCCTCTGCCTTGACCAATTTAGCATTTGCCAGGCGTTGCAAAACCCGATCGCGGTACTCCAAAGCTAGTTGCTTGTTGCGAAAAGGATTAATCCGTTCAGGCGCAGGCAGAATCCCCGCCAGGGTAGCCGCTTCGCTGAGAGACAGTTGACTGGGTTCCTTACCAAAATAAAACAGGGCGGCATCGCGGAAGCCGTAGACCCCATAGCCCAAGTAGACACGGTTGAGGTAGAAAGTCAAAATCTCCCGTTTGGAGTAAGTAGCAGTGATTTTGAGCGCCGCCACCATTTCCCGCCACTTGCGCCCTGGGCTGTCTCCTGTCCCCACATAGCTACGCAGGGTATTCCGTGCCAGCTGCTGGGTGATGGTACTAGCTCCCTCCCGCAGTTGCCTGGTGCGCACATTAGTCACCACAGCGCGGGCAATCCCGATCGGGTCAATACCAATATTCCAGTAAAAAGTGCGGTCTTCCGAGATGACTACCGCCTTGGGCAACAGCTCCCCAAAGTCCTCTAGGCGCTCTAGTTCTGTGTGGGGTATGCGATCGGCAGGACTAATAGAAGTACCATCCCCGGCTAAAACCTCGATCGGTCCCTGCTCCACTGGCGGCAAGGGCTTAACGGAGAACTTCTGCCACTCCCAGGCAATTGCCAACACCAGCCCCAGGAATAAAACCAATACACCTTTGCCTAACCAACCCAGCAATTGCACATACCAAGGGGGTGGGTCAATAAAGCGCAGGGTAATCGCTTCTTTTAGTTCAGGGGGACCGAGACTGATGCGGGTATTGTGGCGCAGGGGCGCAGATTTAATTCGTTGTCGTCCTAATCCCTTCTGACGATAGATGCCATTAGTAGAATCCTGGTCCCGAATGTAAAACCGATCGGACTGGCGGCGGTCACGCACTAACTCCGCGTGGACTTGGCTAATCAAGGGGGTCACCAGCACAATGTCACATTCCTTGGGGTTACGACCAATCACGTAGCGGTCCGCCACGAGGGCGTAGATTTCCCGCTGCCCGCCCCGCCATACCTCTAACTTCGGTACCCGTACCCTCGGCTTTACCTTAAAATAGCCAATTACCTGCGTCAGAACCTTAGCCATAGTCTTAGCATAACCTCCCCTAGGGAGTACTAGCCCCTACCATAATTAAATTTTGTGACCCTTCTGCCCAAATGACCCGATCGGATGTATAATCTTATACAGCGATAGTACCTAAAGGGGTTTTACCCAATAACGGTAAATTTTTATGGCTACTAAAACTTTAACAATCGATGCCATTCGCGAAGAGGTTCTGCGGCTTATAGCAAAGGGCTTAGTTACTCGCAATCAGCCTATCCATGTCCTCAGTAAATTTTATCCCGATCGGGAATGGCTCATGATAGAAAAAGAGTTAGAAATCAACCAATACTTGCTGCGGGATCGGATTTCTGACTTGGTGGGCAGAGAGGAATGGAGTTGGGACTAAGTCACTGGTGCCCTATGAACCAAAGCTCCCCCAAAATCTGCTAGTATGTCGGTCGATGAGGAGGTCGGCGAGCTACCTCAAGCCGCTCCCGCGTCCCAGAACTTAAGTTATCCTAGAGAGCATGACCGAACCTAGCAAGCCCGCCGTTATCGTCATTGGGGGTGGCGAAGACAAAATTAACGAACGCAAGGTACTGAGATTGTTTGTATCCTATGCGGGTGCCAGTAGTGCTCGCATCGCCATTATCCCCTGTGCCTCCCGTGAACCCCACATAATTGGCAAAATCTACACCGACATCTTCCAGGAGCTAGGGGCAGAGTATGTAGAAGTCCTAGATATACGGGATCGCGACCATGCCCAGGACCCCGCCGTGCTAGATGGCTTTAACAGCGTTTTCCTCACCGGGGGCGACCAAGTCCGCCTATGCAATCTGATAGGTGATACTCCCCTTGCCTACCAAATTCGCGATCGGGTGCACAAGGGCAAACTTACCCTAGCAGGAACAAGTGCGGGGGCAGCGGTTATGGGACATCACATGATTGCCAGTGGCATTAGTGGTGAACCCCCCCACAAAGAGATGGTCTGTATGGGGATTGGTCTGGGCATCCTGCCGGGGATCGTTATTGACCAACACTTCCAAAACCGCAATCGCATGGCTAGACTGATTACTGCCATAGCCGCCCACCCCGATCGGCTAGGGATCGGCATTGATGAAGATACAGCGGCAATTTTTGCCTATGAAAATAGTGAAATTGTAGACGTACAGGGGAGCGGTACTGTGACAATCATCGACCCCCAGGACGTGACTTACACCAACCAGCACTTTATCAGCGGCACTGCCCCCCTCGCCATCCACAACCTGAGGGTACATATTCTCTGTAGTGGGGGGAAATACCACCTGACTAAACGTATCCCCCTCACCCCTAAAATTTAGGTACTGGAACCTAAGCCCACATAGGAGCCATAAAAGAACAGACCCATCACTGCAATCACAGACAGACCCGCGACTGTCGCCACAATCCAGAGGGGAATGCGTCCATTTTGTAACATCATCCGTCTTTCCTCCTAGTTAAAGAAATAGCTAGAGAACAGCAAGACCGTCACCAAAATCAACAACAACCCTAAAAACAGGGAAGTGCGATTTAATTCCACGGGTTGCGTATTGGGATTCTTGGGTGCCATAGGGATACCTACCTAACGAGAAATGAACTGCATAGCGGAAATTGCCCCGATGAAGAAGACAGTGGGTACAGCCAGGGCATGTACAGCCAGCCAGCGGACTGTGAACACGGGGTATTGGACGGGTTGATTAGGATTTTGGGTTGCCATATTTTCCTCCTTACTTTTGCAACTTCGGTAACTCTTTAGCGACATCAAAACGCTCTTGAATCACAGGAGCAGTTTGGCGAGTATCGGTATAGTATTCATTGGGACGGGGGGTGCCAAACACATCGTAAGCCAGACCAGTGCTGACAAACAGCCACCCCGCTAAAAATAGGGCAGGGATAGTAAAAGCATGAATGACCCAATACCGCACACTAGTGATAATGTCGGCAAAGGGACGTTCACCCGTAGTTCCAGCCATAAAATTCCTCTCTTAAGTTTGGTTTATCAATACTAATTATGTTAACGCAAGAAGTACTAAACCTGTAGGGACGAAAATTTAGTCACAACTAGATGTTTAGCCTTAAAATCAGCCTAGTTTATTTTGCAGAGCGACAGTCGGTCAATGAAGCACACGATTTCCGTGGTGGTAGAAGATGAGGCGGGGGTACTTATGCGCATTGCTAACCTCTTTGCCCGCCGGGGGTTCAATATCGAAAGTCTGGCAGTGGGGGCAGCGGAGCAAAATGGCTGTTCCCGCATTACCATGGTGGTACCCGGAGATGACCATGTAATTGAACAGATCATCAAACAACTGAACAAGTTAGTCAATGTGATCACGGTGCGGGACTTAACTAGCGTTCCCTGCGTGGAACGGGAGTTGATGCTGATTAAAATTAATGCTGGCCCCAGTGCCCGCTCCGAAGCCCTAGAAATTGCCCAGATTTTCCGTGCCCGCGTTGTCGATGTGTCTGACGATGCCCTGATGCTGGAAGTGGTGGGCGACCCGGGCAAAATAGCGGCGATCGTAAAGATGTTGCAAAAATTCGGTATCCGCGAGATTGCTCGCACGGGCAAGATTTCCTTGGTGCGGGAATCAGGTATAAATACGGAGTTGCTTAAGGCTTCTTGATTACTAAATCAAAGAGGGGTTCCCGCTGCAGACAGAGCCAGTGGCAGGTAAATAGGTCAGGTTCCTGCACCCCCTTGGAGGCAACGGCGGGTTCGCTGGGGTAGGGGATGACCCGATCGAAATAGATCACCCCCTCCGCCAGCCCAAATTGCACCAGGTAGACAGCGGGGGTAGCTTCCAAGTGGCGTATCAACTGCCAGCCGAGACGGAACAGAGGTTGTTTGATAGGATCAGGCAGGGGATAGGGTTGCTCGTAGGTACCATCTTCTCGTTGTATGATAACTTCGCCATAGAGGGGTCCCCTGGCAGTGAGGACGAGGGGCAACCACAAATTTCCCCCCTCTCGGCTCTCCAAATGGCATACTTCCTTAACCCATGCCCGTAGACTGGCAACTGCCTGGCACTTAGTGGCAATATCCATCTGCGGACTAGAAGGTGGGTAGATTGACTAGGGGTAGTTCCAAACGCTTAGGACGAATGTTTTTCGTGAGGTGATAGTTGAGGGTTTGCAACTCCATGTGCAGTTCCCGATTTTCCCGCTGCAGCATTTCCACCTTTGCCTTGATGGGGAGCATCCGTTCCGTAAATTTCTGTTTGTAAATGGCAGGCATTTCTTGCACAATCTTTTCCAAGCGGCGAATGCGCTCGCTCATGTCTTGTATCTGGGCCTTGAGATTGGCAATTTCTTCATCCTTAGCCGCTAGGAGATTCTGGGCAGCCGCTAACTCTGTCTCTAAGGTTTGTATCTGTTCCTGGGCAAGGTCTAATTCCTTGGTCTCCGCCCTTGCCTGGGGCATAAAGGCGACATTCCCCTTCAAAAGGCGGAATAATTCCTCCGACAATTGTTCGATCAGAACATCCCGCTGGGCTAGCTCCTGTTGTAGCCGTTCTACTTCCTGTTGCAGGTTAGTTTCCATAGGTTGTCGCTCACTTGCCTTTCGGGGTAGATATTACCCTAAATTGGTGTCGTTTAGGTTAGTCAAGTCGTAAATGCAAGTGTTGGGGTTAATTAGCGGCACCTCCCTGGACGGGATTGATAGTGCACTCGTAGCTATTTCCGAAGGGGGCGGCAAACTGAACTGGCAGGTAATTAGAGCGGCTACTTTCCCCTATCCTCAACACCTAAGGGAAATGCTGGTGGCAGTGGCAGATGGTAAACCGATAACAGTGGCAGAGTTGGCGGACTTGGACGATCGGGTTGCCCTCGCTTTTAGTCAAGTGGCGCAGGTGTATCTGGAGGCAGGAGAGACGATCGATGTTATTGCCTCCCACGGTCAAACGGTATTTCATCGTCCCCCTAGGGGCAACTTAGGTTACTCGGTGCAGTTGGGGCGGGGGGCGGTAATTGCCCAGCAGACAGGGATTGTCACGGTGGCTGATTTTCGACGGGCGGATATAGAGGCAGGGGGAGAGGGGGCACCCCTAGTACCAATGGTGGACTGGCTGCTGCTCAGGGATACAGCTAAGGACCGCGTTATCCAGAATATTGGTGGTATCAGTAATCTCACCTTTTTGCCCGCTGGTGCCCCAGTAGAGAATGTCATCGGCTTCGACAATGGGCCTGGCAATGTGTTGCTCGATCGGGCAGCTCAATTTCTACTAGGTACTCCCTACGACAGGGATGGGGCAACTGCTAGGGGAGGGCAAATTGATCTAGCTTTGTGTCAGGCTTGGTTGGAGCATCCCTTCTTTTATTTGCCACCACCCAAATCGACGGGACGGGAATTGTTTGACCAAGAGTTTTTGAATAATTGTTGGCAGCAGGCGCAGGCACGGGGGTTGAGCATAGCTGACTTTTTGGCAACACTGACGGAATTGACAGTGCAGGGTATCGTCACCAGTTACCAGCGATTTTTACCCCGCCTTCCCCAGGAGGTATTGGTCTGTGGTGGGGGTAGTCGTAATCTCTATCTGCTGGCGCGGTTATCCCACCTCCTCCATCCTATGGTGGTCACTACTACCGATGTCTATGGCATCCCCTCAGATTATAAAGAAGCAATTGCTTTCGCAGTCTTGGGCTACTGGCGTATGCAGGGGCGGGCAGGCAACTTACCCCAGGTGACAGGGGCAAAACGCTCGGTGGGGTTAGGGGAAATCTACTTTGGTCAGAGAAGCTAAACTCAAAGGCACATCCCAACAACACCAAGCACTGGATGAAGCTATCCTTACTGCACAGCGAGTGTTCGGCAAGCCTAAGAACCAGTTTTTAGCTATCAGCTATCGTCGTAATAGTAATATAGTAATAATTGATGTTGACCTGACCCAATGAATACTAATAAACTCCTACGCGATCGGGATTTTAGCTTTGTTATCTGTCGCAATATAGAGACCTACAATAACCACCATCCCTTTTTTAGTGAATGGCGATCGGCACCATCAGCGATTATTCAATTGGGGAAGAAATGTCTAGAATACGATCGGAATGGGTTAAACATATACTGGGCGACTGACCCTGTAGAGTTTGTAAAATGTAGCGACCTAAAAGGTTTAGCAGAAATTTTCCAAAGGAAGAATCCCCCTGTGATGAATAACTTACTGGGAGCAATCAGAGAAGTAATTACTTACTACTTTAGTCGACGGGGCTGGAAAGCCAATGTCAATGGCGAGATTATTATTACCTTAATAGACCACATTCCCCCTGAGAGTGAACAAATTGTTGATATTTTATTAGAGACTAGTCACAAACTGGGAAAGGAAAAAGAACATGAAACCAACTACGAATTGGGTATTAGCTTCTTACAGATTGGTGACAATGCAGCAACGAGGGAATTTTTAGCTTTCCTGGACGATCGAATTGTAGACCTAGGAGGCAAAGACCTGGTAGATGCGAAACACTGGCGGGTGATGCAGAAAATGAGCCTAGTAGATTTGCTAAAAGATGCAGTCTTAGACTGACCTATGACACCTCTAGTGCAAAACAAAGACAAACTAGAAGAGCGACTAAAAGAAATACCCCCTGAGCCTGGCGTTTACTTCATGCGTGGCAAGGACGATCAGGTACTCTACATTGGCAAATCGAAAAACCTAAGAAATAGAGTAAGGTCATATTTCCGATCGTCTTTGGAACTCTCCCCCCGCATTGCCATGATGGTACAGCTAGTGTGGGAGATTGAATTCATCGTCACAGATACAGAAGCAGAAGCCCTTGCCCTAGAGGATAACCTAATTAAGCAATATCAACCCTACTACAATGTTTTACTAAAAGATGATAAAAAATATCCCTACGTCTGCATTACCTGGTCAGAGGAATATCCCCGCATCTTTATTACTAGAAGAAAGACAGGTAACCCCCGCGATCGTTATTATGGTCCGTACGTAGACAGTTTTGCCCTCAAGCGGACATTATCGATAGTAAAACGGATTTTTCCCTTACGGCAGCGACCCCAACCCCTGTTCAAAGACCGACCCTGCTTAAACTATGATATTGGACTTTGTCCTGGTGTGTGCCAAAAGCTTATTAGTCCAGAAGAGTATCGCCGCACAATGCACAAAGTAGGAATGGTTTTCCAGGGCAGAATCAAAGAGCTGGTTGATAGTTTGACAGAACGGATGGAACAGCACGCCGAGAATCTGGAATTTGAACAGGCAGCGAAAATTCGCGATCAGATTAATACCCTAAAAGCACTGCACAGTGACCAAAAAGTGACCCTACCCGATGACACTATTTCCCGTGATGCTATTGCCCTAGCCCAAGATGAACACCACACCTGTATTCAGTTATTTCAAATTCGTGCAGGGCGTTTAGTTGGTCGTTTAGGTTTTGTAGCTGACAGCCAGAGTGCTGACCCCGCTATGATCTTGCAACGGACATTAGAAGCTCATTACCAAAACTGTGAACCCCAGGAGATACCGACGGAAATTCACACCCAACTAGAACTACCAGAGGGAGAACTACTATCAGCCTGGTTAAGTGAAAGGAAACAAAAGAAGGTCTATCTTTTTACGCCACAAAGGCAACAGAAAGCTGAATTGATTGAAATGGTGGAACGGAACGCCCAGTATGAACTAGCCCGTATTCAGAAACAGAACGATCGGAATTTAGCTAGCCTAGAGGGTTTAACTGAGATACTAGGCTTAGAAGACATCCCCCGCCGCATCGAAGGTTATGACATTTCCCACATTCAAGGTACAGATGTAGTAGCAAGTCAAGTTGTGTTTATCGATGGGTTGCCCGCCAAACAATTCTATCGTCACTACAAAATTCGTCATCCAGAGGTGCAAGCAGGTCATGCGGACGATTTTGCCAGTATGGCAGAAGTAATCAGTAGAAGATTTCATCCCAGCAAACCTCAAGATGACTATCCTGAACTGGTGATGATTGATGGCGGTAAAGGTCAGCTCTCGGCAGTTATGTCTGTTTTACGGAAATATGGTTTAGCAGAAGCTTTTACTGTCATTGGCTTGGCAAAGAAAAGAGAAGAGATTTTTCTACCAGGTAAAAGTGAACCTTTAGTTATCGATCGGGAACATCCAGGGCTGCAACTTTTACGGCGAGTGCGAGATGAAGCCCATCGCTTTGCTGTAAGTTTTCATCGGCAAAAACGCAGTCAGAGAATGCAACAATCCATTCTTGATCAGATTCCTGGCTTGGGGAGACAACGGCAGAAATTACTATTAGAGAAGTTCCACAGCGTCGAGTATTTACGGCAGGCTAGTTTAGAACACATTGCTACCACCCCTGGGATTGGGGAAAAGTTAGCCTACAAAGTTTATAGCTTCTTTCATCCCGACTACGGTGTTTAATTCCCCCTTTTGGGGTAGTGAATACAGACTGGCATAGCGCAACAGAAATATCAAATTATTCAGTGTTTTCACTTGGTTCTGGCAGCTCCAACGGCGGTGGTTCTGGTGCTACAGGCACCTGAACGGGGGGCACCTCTGGCTCTGGGGGAGGTGGTTCATATACTACAGGGGGGGGTGGTGCTGGTTCCGGTGGTGGGGGAGCTACCTGAGGGGGGGGAGCAGCTCTGACAACGGGTTGGGGAGGAGCGTAGTCGTAGTAGGGTTCCTGTTCGTAGGATGTAGGAGGAGGTGAGTAGTAGTAGGAGTCCGATGCTGCTTCTACAAAGGGGGAATCAGGGCGGAAAGTAGGACTTGGCTTGGGCTTGGGGGTAGGTAGGGGAGCATGGAAAACTACTTCCACGGGTAGACGGTCACTGAACTTAAACAATTGTTTAATTTTCTGTAGCCAATACTGACGGTCTTTTGCCTGGAGCTGGTAAATTTTCCAGGGAAGACCCAAAGGGGTAATAGTAACAGCTTCTCCACCTTTGATAACAATCTTGCCTTCCGAGTTGAGAATAAAACTTTCTACTTGGCCGCGCAGAACCACGATTTGACTGCTTTGCCAGGGAGCAGGAGTGGTCTCAACATAAAAAGTAGCATTGGTGGCAGTGACTCGTCCAAATTTGGTGTTAACCTGGAAAAAGTCAGGGCTATCAACAATGATGCTTCCCTGTCTGAGTGCCAAGCTCTGGGCTGATTGTAGTTTTACCTCGGTCTGGCGGGCAAGGCGACTGCGGGTGCGATTGTGGAACTGAATTTGGGCTGTGCCTTGGCTGTCAGTTGTCACGATTTCTCCCGATCGGAGGGCAATCCCTCCTGTAGTTGTCTTAGGGGTTTTGCTGTTGAGGAATAAAACTTGAGTTGCCTGGGACTGTTCTAGGTGGGCAATCGGGCGAGAAATAGGCATTTCATCCTTAAAGGGCTTAGGGGGGTGAGTGAGAACGCACCCACTTAACAATATGACTACACTGAGAGCTACTGCCCGTCCCATGGTCGACATGATTTAACCTGCTTTTATCATAGGGGAAGGTCAGATTCTATTTCCAGGAAACAATAATTAAATCAGGGAGAGCTGCCCCCCTGCTGGTTCTAGGAGAGTCTGCGCAGCACTGATAAGGTCAGATTCTAAAGACCGTAAATCTTCTCGCTTGGACAGATAATGTTTCAGGGCAGAGAGGGGGTCAAGGACTTGCTCTGGCGTCAAATCAGGCAGACGAATGCGGGGGCGAGTTTCCTGCACTTCCGCAATAATTTTGTAGGTATGGGCACTGGCAAGGGCTTGGTGAATCAGATGCTGATCTAGAGAAGAAACTTGCTCTGGCTTGATTTGGTAGCGCAGGCGCACTATGGTGTCTGTGATATTGTGTTCCCCGATCGTTTTTAACAACTCCTGTAGGGGCTGCTCAGAATTGGTCAAGTCTACAGAAATAGTACGAAACTGGCGGGCGGGGAGGGGACAAAACGTAAATTTTGTCTGTCTTTTACTGATTTCTACCCAACAATAGCCTTTCTCCTCTGTTTCTTCCCCAAAATCAACTCGCTCAATACTGCCAGGATATACAACTGGTGGTTCTTGACACAGGACTTGATGGCGGTGTACATGCCCCAGGGCAACATAGGCAAATTCCGATCGGGCTACTAAGGACAGAGGGATCGTAAATCCCTTGCCCGCCGCTAAAAACCTCTCCGCACCATAGGTAGCCGTGTCAATCATCATGTGTCCCAACAGCACCGTAGGCAGGTTGGGATCAAGGCGGCGAATTTCTGCCTCTAGGACAATCGTTAGCTTTTCTAGTAACAAATCTCCCACCTCGGCCACCGATAATCCCTGGGTCTCCTGTTTGGTCAGTAAAGCCGATCGGGTTAACCAGGGTACCGTAATCACCTGAATTTTGCCCCCACGGGTAGAAATAGTATGGGTAGCGATCGTGTCTCCGACAATAAACCCAGGTACCCCCAAACTACGATAAATTACTAAACTGGCTCCCCCCAGTCCCTGGCAATGTTGGTCATGGTTCCCCACTAACAAAACCGTAGGGATGTGGGCATCAGCAAGACGGCGAAACTGTTGGGCAAAAGCCTGCTGTACATAGGGAGGGGGAACCGCATCCGGGAAAGCATCCCCTGCAAAGAGAACCAAGTCAGCGGGTTCCGTGATTGCCCGATCGATACATAAACTTAGACTGCGAGTGAAATCTTCCAGCCTAGAATTGACACCAGTGGTGGGGTTGACCTTGCCATGAGCCAAACTGCCCAGGTGAATATCAGCCAAATGGAGGACTTTAATCGTCATCGAGCATAGCCACGGTCTTTTCTGGGTCAGTAATCTTACCCTTGAGACTTTTGTATTCTGGTTGCTTGCTGTAATCAGCCAGTTCCCGATCGGTCAGATTCTTCAAGTAGTAAGCCGCCTGCGCCACACCCCCAAACACAATCATATCTCCGTTCTTTAGCTCCGCCGAGTCCACCTGTTTGCCGTTGACTGTAATTCCGTTGACACTTTTCTTACCCTCTAAATTGCCGTCTTGAATCTTATAGCGGTAGCCCTTACCATCAGGGAGAGGCATTCTAATCAACATAGCGTGCTGACGGGAAATTTTGTCCGATTTTAAGACGATCGCATTGCTCTCATCCCGACCAATGGAGTACATACTTGCCTGCAAATTGTAAGTGCGCTTGCCCTGATGGTCAATAATCACGAGTAAATGGCGTGGGGTCTTCTGTTCAGAACTGTTCACGGCATTTCTCCCTCAACCCGTATACACATACATACCAGCGTAGCATATAGCTAAAATAGCAGTGTGACTTGAGTCAGGGGTGAGTCTTATCCCAGTTTTTTCTCATCTCAGCCAGCTTGTCTTTACCAAAGATCCTGCGTAAATCCTCCACAGTAGCAAAAGGTTTCTGGCACCTGGCATCTATTACTTTTTTAGCTTGTGTTCTCGGATAACGTCCCTTATAAAAATACGACAATTTATCTTCTAGCGCCCTCTCGTCTAGGGTATTCATAGCGTCAATCAAATTGGAGTAATCCAAGGGAGGTGGTGGCAGAACTTTTTTGGTAATATGATTTTTAATCGGGTTATTGCCATCTGCTTGCAACTGACTTAAAGCTTGTAAGACTGTCTTTAATTCATGAATGTCTGTTTGGATTTGACTCAGAGTTTGTTGGATTTCTAGGAAAAACTCTCTATAGGAGTCCCCATTACTTTTGCTTTTCCTCAGTTCTTTATACTGCTCGATAATTGCTGCTTGCACTGCTTCATCTTCAGGCAAAATTATAGCCTGCACCTCATCGAAGGTATGGTCAAGTTCTTTAGCTTTCACGGCGGCATAATACTCAAAATGACCATCCAAAACTTCAAATTTTAGTAAGTTAATGCGTTTCAAAAGAATGGGGTTTATAACTCCCCTACAAGATAGGACTTGTCTAGCAATTCTCTCTAACTCTTGCTCATTAAACTCGCTTCTACTGTATGTTGATTGAATGGCATCAATTTCTACTAGGTTAACCAAAAGCTTCTTCATTTAACTTTCCGCAAAACTTCCTCTACTAGGCTGCTGAATTCTACCACAGATTTAGAATCTGGAGCGTAGTCAAATATCGACTTAGGGTCAGGAACATAGGCTATGTCCTCTGGTGTCTCTCCAGTTATTATTACCTCATTGGATAGACACTTTGCCAGCTCAGTTCTTTCATATATTCTGGTCTCAAAAAGGGGAAGCTTATACCTCTGCCTTACCTTCTCCTCTAACCCTGGCAAGGTTTTTTCTATGAACTTAGGGTTTGTAGGAATTTTTGAGGGCAAGACACCCAATACTAAAATCTCCGTTCTACCTACCTCCTGTCTAAATTCATTTAGTCCTGTCATAAAGTTAATGACATTTTTTAAGCCTTGGGTAGCAAACGCTCTTAGGTCAGAAGGAATTATCAGATAATCACAGGTTGCTAGGGCAACTCTGGCAAACAAGCCAATGGCAGGGGGAGTATCAATCACTACAAAATCATAATCATAGGATACTGACTCTAATTTTTTGCGTAGTCTAATTTGCGTCAAAGCAGCATCCTTAGCCTGAAGTTCTGATTCTGATTCCGTAGTGGAAATATGAGAGGGAATAACATCTACAGGGAAGGAAGAATAAGATGCCCGTATGGTTACATCCTTCACCTCAGTATAGACGTTTTCCAAGAGAGCAACAAAGTTGTTAGCTATGAAGTAATCATCCTCTTCATAGATAGACTTCGCCAGTCCTGTAGCATAGGTAGTATTGGCTTGACTATCTAGGTCAATTAGTAGAACCCTATACCCCCTCCTAGCTAGACCTGCCCCCAAATTTACGACAGTAGTGGTTTTGCCTACACCGCCTTTATTGTGGTAAACAGTAACTACTTTCATAGAAGGGGCACCCTAGCTAAACTTCCCAGATTCTAACAGATTATTCTTCTGTCCGTACCAACATCACGCCACAGGGGGCATGAACCCTTACATAGTCGGAAACAGAACTGCCCAACAACCGATCGAGGTCAGGTAAACCCCTGGCAATGGAAGGACGACGCTCGGGGGAAGCTAAAAACAACAAGTTGATGTTGTTCTCCTCAGCACAGGCACAAATTTCTTTACCCGTCTCACCCACACGAGGCAGGAGTTTAGCGCTGAAGCCCATTCTCTGTAATTTCAGTCCTGCTTCTGCTAGCACCTCATCCTGACCCATTTCTTTGTTAGTTACGTGTACAACATACACATCTATATCCTTTGTCCCTTGCAGAAAATTGAGGGCAAACTCTAGGCACTTTTGCGCAGCAGCAGAACGATCGAGGGCAATCAACACCCGTCTAATGGTTTGGATGTAAATATCATCTTTAACTAACAGCATGGGTACAGAGGCAAGCTGAAAGACATACTGACTGACAGAATTAGACAAAATGGCCTGAATTCTGCCTAAACCCCGTGAACCCATGATCAAAAAATCAGGCTTTAGTTCATCTGCCACACGACAGATCTCAGTTTTAGGGTCACCTTCTGCCAAAATAGTTGTGTAGGAGTTCTCTGCTCCCAATTTGAGGGCAGCACTTTCCCGCTCTAAAATCTTCTGCCCCGCTTGACGATACTCCTCTACTCCTTCAGCAGTGATTTGACTGGGGACAACATGGAGCAAAGTAATTTTGGTGCGAGCAAAACTGGGCAACGGTAGCAGCATATTCATCATTTCCCGGGCACGCCCCGATCCCTCAATCCCTAAAAGTACATGATTAAACATAGTTATTAAACTCCCTGCCTTTTTGGTTTGAGTGTAAAACAGCCCTCACTTTTAGATTGTTAAGTTTTATCTCTGTGCCCTAATGCTAGACTGGAAAGCCACCAGGGTAGTTTTTGTTACCATGCCCCCCCGTTTACAGGTCAAATTAGAAGACTGTTCTCCCCTCGGCAAATACATTCTGCAATACCTGGAAAGCAAGGGAATGAGTATGAATCGTTTGGCAGAGTTGGCAGGTATACCCCAGCCGCGTTTAAGGGGAGCTTGTTTTAAGGGCACTTGCCCCACCCCTGAAACTCTACAAAAACTGGCAAAAGCTATGGGGAAACACCACCTGGAACTCTACAGCCTGGCTTACGAGGGGCGAGTGGCTGCTGCTACTGATAATACTTTGGATTTAATCCTGCGGGAAATTCTTGCTACTGTCAGGGAAATGGAATTGGAACCCCCTGTCACTGTCCCTTCCCGTGCCCAGCTCTATCGTGCCTTGTTGGAATTGGGCTTCAAGCCTAAATAAAAGGGGCAGCTGCCCCTCAGTCAGTTTTTGGTTGGGAATTAGCGGCGACGGGGAACTAGACGTTCGTAGTCGATATTTTGGGCGGAAATACGCTGGGGTGAATTGGCTTTGGGACTGATTGACCGCGCCATGTTGAGGAAAGCTGCAGGATCGCCTGCCCGTAGTTTTCTCTCCTGGGGCACAAAGCTCTTGACTGTAACCTGCCAAATAAACTGCGGGAAGCCAAACTTAGCCCGATAGTATTCATCATAGCGGGGGGACTTGATATTGAAAGGCATTTCTCCCGTAGGACGACCAGGCAATACCCGCCGCCGCTGGTAGGGCACTTTGTCATAGCCGAAGTTCTCCATGTATTCCTCGCTGTCGAGGAGCATATCCACGAACCCCTTGATCCCCTTCTGGGCAACCACGATCGACCATGCCAACTTTTCCGCGTTGTTGTACACGTCCCGACCTAGTACCCGTTGCACCGTCTGTTCCACAAAGCGATAGTTGCTGTTGAGGTCGTAGAAGCTACGGCGATAGGTGTTAGACAGAAGCAACCCACGAATGAAATCCCGTACCGTAATCTGCCCTGCCCGCAACTGGGACTCCAAAAACCGCTCCCGATCGGACTCAAAGGCATGGAAGAAAATCTGCCGATATGCCGCCTCAATTAGTTCGTCCATTTCACTGGGAGACAGGAGATTTTCCGAAGAGTAGATACGGGGTTGCTCGTCCCCTGGCACTTCAAAACCTTTTACCCGCTGGTTTTGGCTAGAGGGAGCATATTCTAAAAGAGGTAGTACCACGTTAAAAAACTCCTTTTTATTATGGGGATTTGATTACTCCAATCATAAGGTATTATACGCCTTGGTTTGATCAAATTTCCCCCCCTAGATTGTTACATTTTGTAATAAAAATTTACATTTTAGGGAAACGGGGGAGGGGAGAATAGCGGGGCATGCTTGGAGGTGAGTTATGCCGATTTCCATGTTTCAGGTAGTGAAGTCCTTGGTGCGTTCTCTGCAAAATTTGATTAACATCCTGGAAAAAGGAGCTGCCTATGCCGAGGCAAAGAAGATTGACCCTAGTGTATTGCTGCAAGCACGGTTATTTCCCGATATGTTCCCCCTCGTGCGGCAGGTGCAAATTGCCTCAGATATAGCCCGTCGGGGTGCAGCCAGACTGGCAGGCGTAGAAGTCCCTGTTATCGAGGATAAAGAGACGACCTTTGGTGAATTGATCGATCGGATTAAGGACACGATCGCCTTTATGGAGACCCTGACCCCAGAGCAAATCGACGGCAAAGAAGCGACAGAAATCGCCCTCCCCACGCGGGAGAGGACACTGCAGGTGAGCGGTATTAACTTTTTGCTGTATTTCATGGTACCGAACTTTTATTTTCACATGACAACTGCTTACGCTATTTTGCGCCACAATGGGGTAGAGCTAGGCAAAGTTGATTATTTGGGCAAGCATGATTTTTAGGGATTGAATTTTGTTAAAATTGGAGGGTATGCCTTTGCCGATTGTTATCATGGCTGCCCTCATTTCTCTTAGGGATGTCAGAAAAAGTTTTGGTCAGAATGTAGTACTAGACGGCATTAGTTTAGACATTTATGCGGGGGAAGCAGTAGCAATTATTGGACCATCGGGGACTGGGAAATCGACGGTTTTGAAAATCATGTGTGGTTTACTGGAACCTGATGCGGGGGAGGTGTGGCTCAATGGGGAGAAAATTACACAGGTGGGGGGCAGTAATTCTGTCCATGTGGGCATGGTATTTCAGCAGGCAGCTCTATTTGACTCCCTGACGGTAGCAGAAAATGTGGGGTTTACTTTGTGGCAAAATGGCTGTCTCAAGCCCAAGGAAATTCTAGCAATTGTGGAACAAAAACTAGCAATGGTAGGTTTAACGGGTATTCTCGATCGCTATCCCAGTCAGCTATCCGGGGGGATGCGCAAGCGAGTGAGTTTTGCCAGAGCCATTACAGAAGACCCAAGGTGTTCTCAAACTGCCCAAAAAATTCTCCTCTACGATGAACCAACAGCGGGACTCGACCCCATCGCTTCCACCATTATTGAAGATTTAATCCGCGACCTTAAGGTTAGGCAAAAAGTCTGTGACAGCTATGTGGTTGTTACCCATCAGCACAGTACCATCCGACGCACTAGCGATCGCGTGATTTTTTTATATCAGGGTAAAATTAGATGGGAAGGGGCAACAGAGGAGGTCGATCGCGCGGATAATCCTTACCTACGTCAATTTTTTTCAGGCAGTACAGAGGGACCTATTCAATTTGTTGGCAGGGAGGTCTAAACATGCAGAAAAAGTTACTACGGGATGGTCTGTTGGGACTGTTTATTCTGGGGACAGTCAGTTCCGCTATTGTCGGTATTTTGTGGTTGCGGGGTAAAGAGTTTGGCAGAAGTGGATTTAAGTTTACTGCCCAATTTCCCTTGGCTGATGGCTTGGTAGAGGGAGCAGTGGTGCGTTATCGGGGTGTACCAGTGGGCAAGGTACAGAGGATTTATCCTAAGCCGAACAGCGTGGATGTAATTATTAGTATCACTGACAGCAGTTTAGTTATTCCCAAAAATTCTAGTATTCGTACCTTGGAGACGGGGATTTTGGGGAACACGATCGTGCAAATTGTGCCCCAGGAAGACCTAACGGGAGGGACAGAATTTAACCCTATGAGTGCTGACTGTGACCGAGAGAAAGTGATTTGTAATGGGGATACAGTGGCGGGGCAACCAGGGCCTAGTTTTACAGCTTTGTTACAGGAAGGTTCAGATTTGTTGCGTAAAGTGCGGGAGGAGAAGATATTAGAAAATCTCAGCGCCACGATTAAAAGTGCAGGTAGAGCGGCCCAGGGGGTAGAGAAATTGACAGGGCAGGCCTCTAGTATCATTGATGCTATTCGCAGTCCCTTCGATAAGTTAGGAGAAACGATCGAGTCCTTTGGCAAAACAGCGGAATCTATCAGTGATGCTGCCCAACAAATTAGTAAGACCGCTAAAAGCGCCGACAGTTTAATAGTGGAAAATAAACAGCGTCTCGCTAACACCTTAGATTCCATCAGTGCTACTGCTAAGGAAACCCAAAAATTGATTGCTGGTGTACGACCTTTAGTGGACAACGGTAAATTTATTGACAATCTGCAAGCTCTCTCGGAAGATGCGGCTAAAACCGCCCGCAATTTACGGCAAATTACTGACACTGCCAATGACCCTAACACGATCGTGGCTCTGCGGGAAACCATAGATTCTGCCCGTGCTACTTTTGCCAATGCCCAAAAAATTACCACTGACTTGAATGAGCTGACGGGTGACCCCAAATTTCGGTCAGACTTACGGCGGTTAGTCAATGGTTTAAGCAATTTAGTATCGACGGGGAATGAATTAATACCGGCGACAACAGTTGCCCAGACCAGGGGGGACAAGCTAGAGGTGCGGTAGGGAAGTGATAATTGACCTCTATTTCGGCGGTGGGACTACTGCAATTTGTCCTGTTATCTGACCTGAAATACCTAGACCGTCTTCATCTCACTACAGAAATAGCCAGGCGGGAATCATCTATTGCACCGTACACCAGCAGAAATTAGAGTGGAGTACCCCTGGTGGACACTGACAATTATTAGGAGTGGACGTTGCTGTATTCACAAGTCGCCACCAGATAACCATATATATATCTATGATCAAATTCGCGATAGGATCGCAATAGTCAAGAGGGTAAGAGCATGGTGCAGATCATACCCAAAAACATTAACCCTTTTCGTCTTGCCGTTGGTATTGGTTTAGGTGTAATTACAGTTAGTGTCATCGGTGCCACGATCGGTTTTATTATTTGGCAGAACCGCCCCCGCCGTGTGAGAATTGCCGCTGGGAATACCACGGGGGAAAGTTATATTATTGCCCAGGCATTAGCCCAGGTTGTCAAGGCAAATTATCCCCGCTTCACGATCGAAGTAGTGGAAACCGCAGGTACTTCCGACAGTCTCAAACGCCTTCAGGCAGGGGAAGTCTCCTTTGCCGCCGCCCAAGCGGATATTCCTGCCGGGGATCGTGCCCGCTTAGTTGCCAATCTTTACACCGACTATGCCCAGTTGTTGGTGCCCGACAAGTCTCCTATTAGAGGATTTGGGGACCTCAAGGGGAAACGCATTGCGCTGCAACCCAAGGGCGGACAGTATGATACTTTCGTGGCAATTGCGCGCCACTTTGGTTACGAGGAAGGTAATTTTATCTTTCTAGGGACAGACCAGAAATCCGCCAACCAAGCCTACAAAGAAGGGAGAGCAGATGCCGCTTTTTTCGTGCGGGCGCTAGGAAATAAAGCAGTGGTAGAGTTGATCCCCAACAGTAAAATGCTCCCCATTGACCAGGGCAAGGCACTGCAGACGAAGTACCCAGCTTTTAACCCCACTGTCATTCCCCAAGGTATCTATCGCGGTAATCCCCCCATCCCCGCCAGTGATATTCCCACCATTGCGATCCAACGTACCCTCCTAGCGGACAAAGACGCAGATTTCCAAACCGTGGAAGTGATCACCAGGGTCTTATATGAACGCCGTCAAGACCTCGCCAGAGCCATTCCCGATGAATTTGCCCATGTGCGCCCTTTGGTCACCAGCATCGATCGTCCCAGTGCCACCGGTGGTACCGGCATTCCCATCCACGCCGGCGCAATTGCCTACTACGACAAAGACAAGCCCTCCTTTATCCAGGAAAATGCTGACTATGTAGCACTCATTATCACTATTGTGCTCCTGGTGTGGTCATGGGTGGTGGAGCTGAAAAACTGGATTGACAGGGGGAAGAAGGACGCGGCTGACATCTACATCGATGTGGCCGTGGAATTGATGCAAGATGAAGTGACCGCTAGCCCAGAGGAGAACCGCCAGGAACTCGATCGGATTTTTATGAAAGCTGCCCGCGACCTTGTAGACGAAAAAATCTCGGAGGAATCCTTCCGCACCTTTAACGAGGCTTACAAAACCGCTAGGGAAGTGCTAGAGCGGCGCATACAACAGATGAAAGAACAACAACTTCTACAACAGGAACTCCTCCTCAAAGAAGCGGAAGCCATGCGCAAGGAAAATGCCGACCATTACATCACAGAAGTCCTGAAAGTAGCCAAGGAGAAGAAACTCTCTAGCACCCAAGCCCTCGATCGCCTAGATAAAATCATGCAGGAAGCCGGCTATGACCTAATTGACGAGAAAATTTCCCAGGAGTCCTTCCGTACCTTTATTGAAGCCTACAAAACGGTGCGGGACATAGTGGCACGGCAACCCCTCACTACCCTGCAGGGGGAATAGACTGGTTTTGCGTTTGGGAGAGGATATAAATCCGATCGCTCAGTTGTCGGATTAACTGGGACAGTTCCCCATCGCGGGCAAGCTGTTGGCTGATTTTTTCGCAGCTATACATAACCGTGCTGTGGTCTTTGCCGCCTAGGGCTTCCCCAATTTTGGGCAGGCTCAGGTTGGTGTGCTGGCGCATCAAGTACATGGCAATTTGGCGGGCTTGACTGATCTCACGGCGGCGGGAATTTCCCTGCAAGTCTTCCAAGTTCACCTTCAGTTCTGCCACGACCGTATTGAGGACTAACTCCGGGGATACCTCGATCGGCTCCTTTGGGGGAGTTAAAACAGGGGCAACATTTGCCACCGTCATCGGCAACCCAGAGATGGAAATGTAGGCAACCACCCGCACCAATGCCCCCTCCAGTTCCCTGATATTGGAAGTGTAACGGGTCGCAATGTAGTGAATGACATCGGGCGGAATTTTGAGATTTTCCATCTCCGCCTTCTTTTGCAAAATTGCCATACGGGTTTCCAGGTCAGGTGCCTGAATATCAGCGATCAGCCCCATAGAAAAACGGGAACACAAACGCTCCTGCAGACGGGGAATTTGGGCAGGGGGACGATCGGAGGCTAAAACAATCTGCTTACCCGCCTCATAGAGGGCATTAAACGTGTGGAAGAACTCCTCCTGGGTGTATTCTTTCCCCTCAATGAACTGGATGTCATCCACCAAAATCATATCGATCGCCCGGTACTGCTCGCGAAAGGACTGCATACTATCTTTACGGATGGCGGTGATCAGGTCGTTAGTAAACTGCTCCGTAGACACGTAGGCAATTTTCGCCTGGGGCACAATTTCCAAGCGGTAATGGGCGATCGCCTGCATCAAATGGGTTTTGCCCAAACCCACTCCCCCACACAAAAACAGGGGATTAAACTCCCGCCCTGGGGCTTCCGCTACCGCCAAGGCTGCTGCGTGGGGCATACGGTTGTTGGGACCTACGACAAACCGGCTAAAGGTATATTTGGGATTGAGACCAGGGTGTGGAGATCGGTCGGCGAGGCTCCCGAGGCGGCGGGGGGGTGTACTGACTGCCGCTGCTGGTTTTTCTGCTTCGGTCGACGAGGCTCCCGAGGCGTCGGTCGGCGAGGCTCCCGAGGCGGCCGCCTCTGGCCCACAGACCACCTGAATTTCTACAGGATAGCCGAGAATATCTGCCACAATCCTATTGATACTATTGGCATAGTAACGGGTCAGCCACATCTTAGCAAAGGAATGGAGTACCCGCAGAGTTAATACCTCCGCCGTCAGAGACTCCGGCACGATCGACTTAATCCAGGTCTCATAGGCAGGACGACTCACCTGGGTCTTTAGCTCCTCCAGGACACGGTTCCACAGCGTTTCTAGCGTTATGTCCACGGTATCCTTCCTCAAGGGGAAAATCAATACTAACCTACGGCAGACCGATCGGGGAAACCTGTAGGATCAAACTTAAACACTCGTTTAACCTGGAAGTCGTGCCTAACCACTTGCCACACATTGCCATAACTTTAGGTGATCCTGCGGGGATAGGGACAGAAATTGTCTTAAAATACTTGTTTCAGGTGCTCGGTCGGCGAGGCTCCCGAGGCGACAGAGGAGAATTACCTGCCAAGATAACGGTGATTGGCGATTTCTGTCAAGCAGAAGCCGTTTTTCTCCACCTCAGAGACACAGCTAATTCCCCCCTCCTCGATCCTGAACAAGTGGATTTTATCGACCTAGCAACAGGGCTAGAGATTACCTGGGGGCAAGGGGACAGCCACAGTGGGGAATGTAGTTTTCGCTACCTAGAGCGGGCAATCAAGGGGGCATTAGCGGGGGAGTTCCAGGGGATTGTGACAGCCCCTATTGCCAAATCCGCTTGGCACAAAGCAGGTTACCACTTTCCTGGTCAAACAGAGGTGCTAGCACAGCGATCGGAGGTTAGGGACTATGGCATGCTATTTGTGGCGCGCTCTCCCCATACGGGCTGGGTCTGGCGGACTCTCCTAGCAACAGTACACATTCCCCTAGGGCAAGTAACCAGGGAGCTAAATCCAGGCTTAATTAGACAAAAATTGGCATTGCTAGAGCACAGCCTAGGGCAGGATTTTGGCATCAGGCAACCCCAGGTGGCAGTAGTGGGCATCAATCCCCACAGCGGCGAAGAGGGTTATTTAGGCAGCGAGGAAAGGGACTGGCTCAATCCCCTCCTCCAGAAGTTAGGTAAGGGGCAGGCAATTTCCCCTGATACCGTGTGGTTGGGGGCAAAACGCGCTTGGTATGAAGACAGCACCGCTGCTCCCCATGCCTATCTCGCCATGTACCATGACCAAGGCTTAATTCCCATGAAGCTACTCGCCTTTGCCGAATGCGTCAATTGCACGATCGGACTACCCTTTGTGCGCACCTCTCCTGACCATGGCACTGCTTTTGATATAGCAGGCAAGGGAATAGCTGATTACCGCAGTTTAGCTAGTGCCGTAGAATTAGCGGTAGAAATGGTACAAGTGCGTCAACAAGCTGTAGAGACCAAAGCCCAGTAGAACTACCCCGCTGCCGTAGTTGATATAGACAGTCCATTGGCGCAGTGCCAACAGAGACCGCAGGCTGACGACAAACAGACCAGTTAGGAGCAGAGGCAGACAGGCACCTAGGGCGTAGGTAAACAGGACTAGACCACCCCAGACCAAACTTTGGGATTGGGCTACCCAGGCAAGCAACGTCGCTAGGACAGGGGTAGAACAGGGAGAACTACCTAGACCAAAACTCAAACCTACACCGTAGGAACGCAGTCCAGGGGGGACATATTTTTCCCAGGGCATCCCCTGCCATTGGGGTAACTGCACCACCTCTAACAAACTGAGACCCATGAGGATCGCAACTGCCCCCATTACCAGAGACCAACCCCACCCCGTTTGTCCGTATACCTTACCCAGGAGCGCCGCCGCCAATCCTAGAAACGTTAAAATAGTGGAGAAACCCAACACAAATAAGACCAACTGTCTCCAGGGACGCTGGCTGCCAAACCCCCCTAAATAGCCGATCGTGATCGGCAGCATGGACAAGGTACAGGGAGTGAAACTGGTCAAGGCACCTGCCGCAAAAGTGAAAAGGAGAGCTAGGGGCGACCCTAACCCTATCCTGATCCAGGCATTAACCCACTGTTCTATAGCGTACAAAGCCGAATTTCCAGTAATATTTCTTATTATTTTAGCCCCTACCCTATGCTCAACGCTAAATCCCCGATTCCGCCCGAAATTTTACAAATATATCGTCGTAACAACTTAGCTCAATCTGGCATCAAGCCCCGCATATTGATCGTAGAGGATGACCCCAGTGCCCGTCGGCTTATTAAGCGTTATCTGCAGGAAGACGGCTACGACATAGAGGTAACAGACAGGGGGGAAACTGCTTGGCAAATCATCTTGACTAATCCGCCCAATCTCATCATCAGTGACTGGTGTATGCCTGATATTTCCGGGCTAATTTTGTGCCAGCGGGTCAAGGCAAATGCTGAACATCCAGAGCTAAGCATGATTTACTTTATCTTAGTGACTGCCTATGCCAACATGACCTATCGAGTAGCGGGGCTAGAAGCGGGGGCAGATGAATTTTTAGCTAAACCCCTCGATCCCTCGGAATTGCGGGCAAGGGTAAGGGCAGGCTTACGGTTGAGTTTACTCACCCAATCCCTCCTGCGAACAAATCAACAATTACAGGCACAGAACAAATTGCTAGAATCCCTCTCTTTAACTGATGCCCTGACTAATGCCCTCAACCGCCGTGCTTTAGACCAAGCTTTACCTAAATTGTTAGATGACTTAGCCCAGGGAGAAATAGGAACGGTAGCAGTCTTAATGATTGATATTGACCACTTCAAACAGATAAATGATAACTATGGTCACCTGGTAGGAGATCAAATTCTTCAGGCATTAGTAGGTCGCTTAAAGAATAACATATTTGCTAATAGTTTTATCTACCGCTATGGGGGGGAGGAGTTTGTCTGTGTTACAACTAATATCACTGAGGAAGAAATGATCATCCTCTGCCAAGGAATTCTAAATACTGTTTCCCACCATAGATTTTCTATCGGTAATCACTTAATTCCTGTCACAGTTAGTATTGGTGCCAGTTTAGCTAGTACTGATAACTTGGCTGATGCTCCAACTTTATTGGAGCAGGCGGATCAATGTCTGTATAGAGCAAAAAAAGCAGGACGGAATCGTGCTGTTATCTATCAATCTCTAGGGGAAGCACAGGAGCTACTAAGCCAAGTGTATGTTTGATTGCAGGTGTTTTTGACAGAGGTTGTACAGTTCCCGACGGTTGATTTCCTTGCCTGACTGGGCGTGATTGAGAAAAATCAGGCTATCAACTTCTGCTAGTCCCAATAGTTGAAACAGTAAGTCGATCGTGCCGAAATCCTGGCAGACAGGTTCCATCTGTACCAATTTATTAGCCTCTGCCTTTGCCATCCCGTAGGAGGGGTAGGCATACACTACTTTTTTTTCTAGTTCAGGGAACTGTCGATTACTAAGAGTTACCTGCAGCCAACCGCCATTACTGGCAGTGAGAATAGTGTAGGTAGGATACTCTAGGCGATCGGCAACTGTCCGCAATACATTAGCAATAATTTTCATAGCGGGGACAGGAATACCGTGAAGGGGGGCTTCTTCTAGTAGGCGCTTTACCTGCCGATCGAGGGGATTCATGCCTTAAACAATCCTTGCGGTCGGAACAACAGGACTAGAATCATTATCGCCAATCCGATGGCAGGTTTGTACTGCGTATTGATCAAAAGAGTGCCCAATTCCTGAGCAACACCAATGATTAGTGCTCCCAAGATCGCACCGTAGGGATTGCCAATGCCACCCAAAATTACACTGGCAAAGAGAGGGACTACCAAAAACCAACCTAAGTTGGGATGGAGAGCCGTAATCAGGGCATAGACAGTTCCCCCCAAAGCTGTCAAGCCCCCCGCCAAAACCCAAGTCCAGGTAATTACTCTATCGACAGCAATCCCCGACACACGAGCTAATTCCGCATTATCTGCTACTGCCCGCATTGCCCAGCCAATCTTGGTATTCTGCAGTAGGTAGTAGACTGCCCCGATCGCCATGATTGCCAGTCCGATCGCCACTAACCGTATGGGCGTAATTGTGACTCCCGCGAACAACTCTATGCCGGGGTAAATCGGTAGTCCGTAGGATTGGGTACCTGACCCCCACACCAAAATGATCAAATTCCGCAGGACAAGAGCCAGACCGATGGAGGCAATCATCATGGTAGTTGGCGTTGCCCGCTGCTGCCGCAGAGTTTGCCACAGAGTGCGATCGATAGCCAGGGTGAGTAGAATTACCAGCACACAACCAATAGGTATTGCCCCATATATGCCCACCACAGGTGTCACCAGGAGGGTGAAATAGGCTCCCCAGGTCAGCAAGTCACCATGGGCAAAATTGGCAAATTTCAAAATGCCGTAGGTCAAGGTCAAACCCACACCCGCCAGAGCCATAATACTGGCGACAGCAATCCCATCTACCAGTGCCTGTAAAACCTGCCCCATAGTGTCAAGAATAAACGATAGTATATTCTCAGCATAGAAGGGAGAGATGGGCAAGCTAGTTATTGCGAGTGGCAACAAGGGCAAGGTCAGAGAATTTGAGGAGTATCTGCGGGGCTTGGGATTAGAGTTATTCCCCAAGCCTGACCACTTGGAGATTGAGGAAACGGGACAAACTTTTATGGAAAATGCCCGCCTCAAAGCCACACATACTGCCCTTGCCACCCACTGTTTTGCCCTCGCTGACGATTCCGGACTGGAGGTAGATGCCCTGGGGGGTGCCCCTGGGGTCTATTCCTCTCGCTATGGACGGACGGACGCAGAACGGATTAGCAGACTGTTGACAGAACTGGGCGATCGCCCTTCCTCTGCCCGTTTTGTCTGTGCTATCGCCGTGGCTGATCCCCAGGGTCAGATTGTGGCGGAAGCCCTCGGTACTTGTGAGGGAGAGATTGTCCATACGCCCAAGGGCAGCCAGGGGTTTGGCTATGACCCCATATTTTACGTCCCCCAATACCAACTGACCTTTGGGGAAATGTCCCCCGCCCTCAAGGGGCAAATCAGTCACCGTGCCCGGGCCTTGGCGCAACTGCTTCCCCAACTGCAAAACCTGCCCTGGGATTAGGGCTTGCCTGTCAATTTCTGCCAGGCTTGCTGGAGGGCATTCTCCATTCTGCTCGCTGTCCTGGTGATGCTTTGCTGCAGGGCTTGCCACTTCTCTTGTAGAAAACTAGCTGCTTCCTCTAGCAAATTGTGGTCAGTGGTACCCTGGGCTAGGTCATCCCGTACTTGTCGAATTTTTACCCTTACTACCTCAGGACTGTCTTGGGCAGAAATCAGGGAGCGCAGTTTGTTGACCATCTGCCCCACTACACGCCGTACTTGCTGGGATTTTTCACTGAGGAATTGCTGTAGTTCCCCCTCGCCTTTGAGTTTTTGCGGTGCCTCTTCTTTGATGACGACGGCTTCTGCCTCGATCGTGGCAATGTCTTCCGGATAGAGCACTGCCTTGCCCCCCCAGGGTTCTGCTATTTTGCCAGCGAGGATGTAGGCCACTATTTCCCCCGTCTCCCAGTCAAACAGAAAGTCATCAATCCACCCGATCGATTCTCCGCTGGGTAGGCGTACCAGGCGACGATAAAGGGGACTACTACTTGCCACTGCCTCTAGCAAAAGATCAGAGTAGGTGAGAAGGGCATCGATGCCGATCGTTGCCACCTGTTCTAGGGGAATGTAGCCGCTGCCACTGGAGAAACAAACTACTCTGCCATGGTTATCTGTCCACACTTCTTCTACGGTAGCAAACCGACTAGCTGTACTAGTATCTAAGGACATCAGACCGATAATCTGGCTCCGTCTAATTACATTGACCATAAACTTTTCCCTCTGTAGCTATTCCTGATTTTGATTGTATTTTTAGAGAAATCATTTAATTGTCGCCATGGGATTTATCTGTTATCGCCGGGTTTACTTTGCCGATACCGATGGGGCAGGTGTTGTTTATTTTGCCCATGTCTTGGCTTTTTGTCATAGTGCCTATGAGGAGTCCCTGCGTACTAGGGGTGTGAATATGGTGGAGTTCTTTACAGGGGAGTCTCTCGCCTTTCCCATCACCAACTGTGAAATGAGTTTTGTTAGACCAATCCTGTGTGGTGACCTGTTAACAATAGAACTGACAGGAAAACCAGAGGGGTTTGCGGAGTTTGTCACTTTCTACCAGGTTAAAGTTGGTGAGGAGTTAAAAGCCCAGGGTAGTTTGCGCCATTGTTGCATCGATCGTGCTAATCGGCAGCGGTCTCCGCTTCCCCCCTATATCCTGGACTGGTTAGCTAGTCTGGGCGTACCAGAGATGTTCAACAGCAGCGGCAGTCATTAATGCCTGGTCGTAGCTATCGGCAAGGATGGTGACATGACCAAGTTTGCGCCCCGATCGGGGTTGTTTATGGTACCAGTGGAGATAGGCGCGGGGAAATTGCTGTATTTGCTGTAGCCTATCTTTGTATTGTTTGTCTGTTATATCTAGCCCCAACAAATTGACCATGACAGCTACGGGAGCAGTCATATCAGTTGCACCTAAATTCATGCCTAAAATCGATCGCAACAGTTGACTGAATTGAGATGTGAGGCAACCTTCAATCGTGTAATGCCCTGAATTGTGGGGACGGGGTGCCATCTCATTGATGAGAATTTCTTGGTCATCAGTTAGGAAAAATTCAATGCCCAAAATGCCTACATAGTTGAGGCTAGTCACGATCGTGGTGGCTATTTCATTAATGCGGCTTAGAATATTATTGCTGATTCTAGCAGGTGCAATAACAAAACGGCATACTTGGTCGATTTGTTGTGTTGTCACAACGGGAAAAAGACTAATTTCCCCGCTTAACGATCGGGCTACCATAATTGCTAGTTCCTGCTGAAAATGGATAAAAGGTTCCACAATTATACTTGCATTCCCTGTGCTTGCCCAATAGGAAACTAGTTCATCTTTTGTGTTGACGATTTTCGTACCCTTACCGTCATAACCCTGACGACAAAGCTTGGCTACGGCGGGAAAACACGGATTAGGTTGTTGCAGGTAGTCATCTAGCAGGGCATACAAAGGTGTCGGCAGATTGTAATGACGGAGAAATTGTCTCTGTTCATATTTGTTGACTAAAATCGCTAGACATCTGAGGTCAGGTGAAAACTTTACTCCCCGATCAGCAAATCCACGCAATTCCTCTAAACTGCAAAACTCATTTTCAAATGTGATAACAGACGATCGTTGAGCTAAATCTGCTAAATCTTTTGCTACGTAGTCGGCTACAGGAATGGCAGGATCAGTAGGGGAACTAGGTAAAATAGCGAGGGGAATAGATAACGATCGGGCGGCTTCTGCCGTCATCATAGCTAGCTGTCCTGCCCCGATTACTCCTACTGTCGTCATAGATTTTCCGAACCCGCCTCTGCAGACATTAAACACAAAGAAAAGATAGTATTGCATATTAAAAATTTAGGCAAGTCGACCAATACCAGCCAGGGAGTGAACCAGCCATCTACTCCCCAACTATAAAACTGGATGCACTCCAACTTCAGATACTACCCGCCCAGAAGGTAACCAAACTTAGAGGGGCACGGTAGATGAACCTAGTTTAGATGGAACCAGATCGAGTTGTGTGAGTAGGCTCTTTCCTGGGCATGAACTTGTGGTCATAGAGAAATTCCAATACCAGATCTTAGCTCGGTAGCTTATAATGTTAAGTGGGACCGTAACGGTTTCGACGTGTTAGTAGAAGCTCGCTTATGAGGCAGGTCGAGAGGGAGTGTCTCTCGTAAATCAAAGCTCAAAAAAATAAGTGCAAACAACATCGTACCCTTTGCTCGTAAAGCAGCTGCAGTAGCTGCCTAAGGATCCAAGACAGCGATCTCGAGGCTCAGTAGGCGACTCCGTTAAGTCTATTGGGCAAACCCCAACGGATGCGGTAGTTGCTCTTCTTCTGCGGACAGCTACCTAAGACTAGCAGGAGCATCCCTACTACCGGGGATAAGGGGTAGTCCCAGTTACCAGGGTTACGGTAACTAAGCCTGTGAAGGAATAAGCGGCTAGGCGCTAATGCGGACGGCAGTTCGACTCTGCCCGGTTCCATTTATTCAAATCTAGCTCCTTCCAAATGGGCGTGGTCTAGCTTAGCAAGGCTGAGGTCGGCTTTGCGCAAATCTGCATTCCGTAAGTTAGCCCGACTCAAATCTGCTCTGGTTAAAATTGCCCCACGGAGGTCTGCTCCTTCCAAATTGGCACAGGAGAGGTCAGCCCAGCCTAGGTCTGCTCCCCGCAGGTCAGCATGGGAAAAATCGGAGTGACATAGGATTGATTCACTGAGGTCAATGCCGTGCAGGCAGCAGTGGGAAAAATTGGCGCGATGGAATTTGCTCTGTTCAAAATTACGCTCCCCTTGCTTGTACCGATCGATTAACTCCTTGGCACTCAACATATAGGCTCATTTAACCACTCTAGATATGATAGCGAGGGTATTGCTAGTCTAGCTGGGTTCTTAACGCAAATAAAAGTTTGAGCCAGTTGAAAATAGACTTGATGTCACTTACCGATCGGTTAAAGTGTAGAACTCCTAGCAGTTCTTGAGGGGGACGTTTAGTTTTTTGACTCCAAGTTTCTGCTAGTTCCCCAAGAGAGAGTGGAGAAGAGCCCAGACCCAATTTTTGTTGTAGATAGTTTTGTTCTGCTCTAGCAATTTTATCGACGAGAAATTCGTATCTTTCAGCCTTAAACAGGACTTCACTAAGGGCATTGATATAATCTAGGTTGTTATTTTTCACTGGGGGAAAGAGGGGAATAATGTTGCCAAAGCGGCGATTGTTTGCCCAAATCAATAATAACAGGATACATCCCAACTGTAATACCATCACAGCAACGGGAGTTTGGGCTAAATAACTGAGCCAATCATCGACATTGCGCTCCTCTTTTAACTCCTCCTTGTCCATGTAGCCATGGAGATATTCATCTACGAAAATCTGGTTAGTCTTAGCCCGCACTAGCTCAGCTAGGAAAGCAAAATTGCCCTGCCAATCTTGATAGGCATTTGCTGCTAAGTAAGGCGTAACTATGTAAACTAAATGACCTTTACCTAAGGATATATCTACACCTACAGCACCGAACTTATCTGTTAGCAGCAGCTGCGATTTTATGGTTAGTGCTCGTTCTATTGTGGGAAGGCGGTAATAAGTGTAATACTGGTAATTATCTAGGGGTAAGCGTCGTTTTGTTTCTACTTTTACTAGACCCTGGTTCGTCGCAAAATGGGAATCAAATGGTGCATTACTAGCAGGGGCAAATAATCCCACCATCACTAGGCAGTTTCCAGCCTTGACCCAATCTACCAGTTTGTCTATAACGTAACCATAGCTAAGCTCAGGATAGACCCGCACTAAAGTCGCATTTTGTTTGGGTGGATTTTCTAGGAATTTTGCCTCAGACTTGCGCCACTGTTTTATGTCATAGCCCTGGTCTTTCATGTACCTATACCATGCGCCATAGCCATCTGGGAATTTACTATAAGTTGAACCTGTTTGCAAAGTGTTGCGGGGTGGAAATAGAACTGTAGCTATAACAAGGGTTGCCACAATGATGCCAATTACTATCCACAACCGCTTGTTTTTCATAGCTGACTAACTACCCGATCGAAGGCATTTTTGCAATCGATAAATTCCTGCTCCGATGTACTGCTATTACTAAAATGTAGACGTTCATGGAGGTTAATAATAGTCAGAAAATCAGTGAGGGGTTGTAGTCGTTTTTGGCGTAAATATAAACGGTATTCCCCATCGGTACGACTGGCTTCCTGGGGAAGAATATCCCGATCGTGTAGCAACTGTAATAAAGCTAAATAAAGATAGCGACAGGCAGCGGCATAGTCCCCTTGCTGCAAATTTAGTTCAGCCTTCCCTAGCAGTTCTGCTACTCCCTTCTGGGGCGTTATGATTGTGCCTACTGCCATAATTCTTCTTTGTCTCTCCAGCCAATAGTTGCGCCCCAGTCGATAGAGTTTTAATCCTAACCACGCCAAGAATACCAGCAACATTGCCCAGGCAATACCAGTTAGTAATTCGGATAGCCAAAGGGGCAGAGGGTCGTAGGTAGTGTTAGCACTAGAGAAGCGGGTGACGGTTTCCCACCATTCGTTGAAGTGGCGGCGTAGTTTGTTAATCTCCCAACCAATCCCCGTCCGCCGAAACTCAGCCATGGATAATAAATTCTTCTACAGGCTTGCCACCAATTATATGCTCCTGTAAAATGCGCTCAATTACTTCGATCGTGACGCTATGGTACCACACCCCTTGGGGATAGACTACCATAATTGGACCTTTGAGACAGAGGCGTAGGCAGTTTGCCTTGGTACGAAAAACAGTTTTTTCCAACCCTAGCTCCGTAATCCGCCGCTTCAGGTACTCCCACACTTCTAATCCCAATTCCTTGTCACAACACTTGGGCTTGGTTTGGTCTGCACAGAGGAATAGGTGGTATTGCAGGGTTGGGATGCCGAAGTTGCGATAGAGGTTCTCTAACTCAGCGGTTGAATTCGTTGAAGAAGGGGGAGTCATTTTTTAGCTTTGCCATAGGACTAGGAGTGTCAATGCCTACCACCGAGCGCAACGCTTTATCTAAATCCGCTGGCTCTGGCAATCCTTCGTAATTATACACTACCTGGCTGTCGGTGCTTACTAGAACCCACTGGGGTACGAAACCACCGTAGTACTGAGCTGTCGTCTTGTCGGCAATTAGGCTGTCTACATTGATCGGGATAATGCTCACTAGCTTGGAATAATAAAGTTGGACTTGGTTCAGTAGGGGGGTCACCCGCTTGCAGTCAGCACTATCGTCCACATAGAAAAACAGCAAAGCCGGACGGTGTAATTCTCCGATCGACTGTTGCAAGGTCACCCTGGGGGGTACTAGGGAGCCATTACCCCCGTACAGTACAAAGATATTGCCATCGTACTTGTCGTCGTTAACTGCTCCATAAACTGGCGGGAGAGTTAATAACCCCACCAGCAACAGCAGGCATATAGCTTTAACAACGGTCATTGAAACCATGGGCACGAATTAAATCAAAAAACTCCTTCTTGGCATGGGGATCAGTACGGAAAGCACCCCGCACAATGGAATTAATCATCTTGGTTTCAGGCTCCTTCACCCCCCGCCAGGACATACACATATGCTGTGCTTTGATGACAAACGCCAACCCCTTGGGCTTGATGAGCTTTTCTATGATGTCTGCCACCATCACCGCTGCCTCTTCCTGAATATGGGGACGACTCATCACCCAATCCACAATGCGGTTGAATTTGGAGATGCCAATCACCCGATCGCTGGGAATAATCCCCACCCAGGCGTGACCGATGATGGGGACAAAGTGGTGGGAACAGGCAGAACGGACTGTAATCGGTCCCAGAGTGTAAATTTCATCTAGTTCCTTAGCATTGGGGAAGTCTGTAATTTTGGGCATGGGGTGGTACCTGCCCTTGAATACCTCATCTACATACATCTTGGCAACGCGGTGGGCAGTTTCCCTGGTGTTATGGTCGTTGACCGTGTCGATAATGAGGGAGTCAAACAAACTTTGCAGTTTCTCCTCAATTTCTTGCTTGAGTAGCTCCCGCTCTGCTTCAGTGATGTATTCGGCAATCGAGTCGTTGGCAAAGTAGGATACGTTCTCTCTTTCCAAACGCTCCCGAATAATTTGGGAAATCGGTCTCTTATAATTAAAATCCTTACAGTTGCGCTCGTTGCTGGTTGTGGAACGATGGGGAGTAATAGTCATGCTAAAGGCTTACCCTAACTAAATGAGCATTGTTAACGTATTCTGGGATACACTGACCCTTGAATGACTGTCTTCTACCTGAGGTACTAGCTGACATAACCATTCTTTAACATTTTACACCTAGGGGCAAGTCCCTATCCCCTTCTGCAGATTTAGTTTAATTTGCCCCCAGTTCCAGCATCCGATCGATGGCTCTTTCTCCTCCCCAGGTCTTGACAATAATGTCGTCGTACTCATCTGCAATCTGGAGGACGGTACTCACGGAGGTCTCGATCTCCTTTTTGTCGCAGGTGGAGCCGATTAGCTCGGCGTGGAACAGAATGTCATCCTCGGGGTCAAGGCTAAAGCCGCCAAATTTGATCTTATTGTTCTGCCGCAGTAGATAATCCAAAAGATCGGGCTTGACGGTCGCCCCGGTCACTACGTAAGACCAGATGCTGATCAGGGCTTCCTCATCCCCATAGTCTTGCACTTCCACTACCGCGATTGCTGACCCCGCATGGAGAGCAAAAATTGGCAACTCTTCATCGGGCATGTAGACGTCGTTTTGGTAAATCTCCTGTAGCCACTGCTTCAGTTTTGCATAGCAGGCTTGTTGCGCTTGGGTGCGTAAATTCATAGCTATTGCTCCATCATCCGATCGAGGGCCCGTTTGCCACCCCAGGTTTTGACTATATCATCATCGTAAAGGTCGGCGGTTTCCAACACAGCAGAAAGACTGGTCAGCAGTTCCTTTTTGTCACAGGTAGAGCCAATCAGGGAAGCATGGACCCGAATGTCCCCATCCTCGTCAATGCTGAACACGCCAAACTGTAATTCGTAGTTTTTTTGCAACAGGAACCGCAGGAGGTCGGGTCGTAGGTCAGCCCCCGTTACCACGTAAGCCCACACTAGAATCAAGGCTTCATCCTCACCCAGGGGAGACACCTCTACCATGGCGGTCGCTGAACCCATGGGCACTACAAACAGGGGAATTTCATAAGGGGGAGTTTGCACATTAACATAATTTTCCGTAAGCCAGGGGCGGATTTTTTCGTAGGTCTGTTGCTGGACAGCTGTTTTGAATTTCATGGAATTGTGCCATAACACCTTTGGCTTAAGGATAGCGCGAAAGGGGGACGGTTTTTAAGTGGATTTCACGCTTTTGCTCGGTGTCGGGATTAAATAGGCAATTATGCTCCCCCCCACAAACCCTGCCAAATTGCGCACGATCGGTAGAATGTCGCTGGTACGGCTCACTACTGGACCAATGCCGAAGGCAAAGAAGAGCATTCCCCACAGGGGCGCGAGGACTAGTGCCCATTTCCAGGCAAAAATTTCTCCCTCTTTACGGGGATGACCAGCAAAGCCAAACACTAACCCCCCCAAAATTGAGGTCATTAGCGTTAATAACCACTGCTCCTGGGGTAAACCTGGCACTACAGCACAGCCGTTACGATCGAGACAGGTCATAATGGCATCCAGAGCTGCCAAAATTGATTGGTCTTCCCCCCGATCGCGGACAAAAAATTGATTGCCATAGCGGGACTGTAACTCAATCCAGAAAGTACGGGGTAAGAGCGCATAGACAGCATCCCCCACGCTGAAGTTCAACAGGTTGCGCCCCCGACTGTCGGCTACTAGCATGATACTGCGATCGTTTAAGCCCCAAAAATCCTTCACGGCTCGCCCCGGTGTCACATCCACTTGCGTTAGCACCCGCAGTTTCCACCCTGTCCTTTGCTCAAATTCTGCTAACCGCCGATCGAGTCTGCTCCTCTCTGCCTCCGTGAGAAACTTCCCCAAGTCCACTACATTGGTGGGCTGGTCTGGCAGCAACTCTGGGGCATCGTAGGCATAGGCTCGTCCTCCCCCCACCAGCAGAGCCAACAGCAGACAGCAGCTTAGCAATACCCGAATTAACCACACCATAGGGATCAGTTCTTAACATTTATTTACATTATAGACGGACGGGCCCAAGTATTTCTCTAGGAGGGGGGAATAGACTTCATAGATGAGGGTCAGGGGTGCACCGCCATGCCAGAGGAGGTAGTGTCTACCCCAGTAGGGTCCAGGGTGGCCGAAGGTAGCTGTTACCTCAGGACAGTGCCCGTAGTAGATTTGCCGTAGGTCGCGGTAGAGTTCTGTGTGTTTTTGGTTGAGGCTTTTCCAGATGGGCAGTTGGGGGTTGTGGAGATGATCCCCGATTGTTTTTTGACTCCACCAGGAGGTGGCATGGGAAAATACTTCCCCCGCACTACTCTTGAGCCAAATTTGGCGGCGGACGCGGGGAGCAGCAATAGCATCAATTTCGGGGGGAGCACTGTCCCGATCGTTGCCAATGGGAATCATCTCCACTACATCCACAACGATTTCCTGCTGGGTCAGGAGTTGCAAGTGGCGGGTAGGCGCGCCATCCCCTAGGAGAAACATCTGCCAGTAGGGAGAGAGCCGATCGAAGGGTAAGCCTTTGTGGATAACTTCCTGGTTACCTATCCAGAGGGGCTGAATCTGACACCAGGGCTGGGTCAAAACCTGCATGAGTCCTTCCTGCGTTTTACATTTTTTTACAATTGTAGCGAGGGTAGTGGCAGGTGGGGGGCTAACGCACAAATTGGGGCATGACCTCGGCCGCGGTGAATACGCCGTAGATACCCCGATCGTGTAACTGTTTGCCTGCTTTGAGGTAGCCAAAGGCGGGACCGCAGACATTAGCTGCCATACTGGTTTCGTCACCGAGGGTGAAGGTATGGGTCGAGATTTTGCCTTCAAAGGTGCGCCCTGTCAGTTTCATGTGGGTACTAATGGGCTTTTTAGGATTGCGGGTATCTACAATTCCGCCAACCGTGACTTGACTGCGGTGACAAATGCCCAGGCGCTCTAACATGAGGTCGTCAGCATGTTCCATGTTCTCCAGGGTGAGGATGCCCTTGGTCTGTTCTAGGAGGGCTTCCACCTCCGCATCAGTCATAGCTCTGGCTGTTTCTACATCGTAGCCTGGCATATGGGCAATGTCTTCACGGATAGTGGCACGGTAGGCTGTCCAGTTGGCGATGCCTACACCGAATCTGATTTCTACCTTGTGCACTTCGCTAAAACTCTGGGCTGCCACTACTGCCGCGGCGGTCAGTAAGCCTGGCGTTGCCCCACAACCAGTCATGTAGGTAATCTGGCTTTGTTGTAGTCGGTCACTGAGGGCTAAAATCTGCTCCATAGCGCTGGTACGCTTGAGGGCATCCACCAACACACCCCGCCACCCCGATCCTATAAATTCCTGGGCGACCTCTGCCATGAAGGTATTAGGCAAATTGGGCAGGGCTAGGAAAAAAGCATCGATCGGTTTTTCCTGCAAAATGCGGATACTGTTTGCTGCTGGGGTCAAAGTTAGTTGCCGATAATCTAAGCCCTGGGGGTCGTAGGCATAGCCACTGCGGTCGCACACCCCCACTAGACGCATTTCCTGTTTTTGCGCCAACACCTGGGCGGCAGCTTTGCCTAATCCTCCTAATCCTAAAATTCCTACACGTATCATTGCGGCTGTCTCTCCTGTTATAGGCATCAGATCATATTAAAACGATCGAGTAATCGTTTGAGCACTTCCGTGAGGGGTTTGGTGAGGGAACGGCGATCGGGATAAATTAAGCGCTGTTGGATAGGCAAATCAAAGGGGAATAGGCCTTCTAGGGGATCACTTTGAATTTGGATTAAGATTATCTGTTCTGGTCGTTTTGCCTGCAGGGCGTAACCCGTTTCTAAACAGACATGGGGACTCAGGAGTAGTTGGGGTGGCTCGCCATCGGTAATAGCAATGGGGCTGACATCAGCAACAAAAATTAGACTGCGTTTTAGTTTAGTCATCAGGTTACTTTTTAATTTAATCGGTTCCTCCTTCGGACGGTGGGAAAACTCTAGGCTGAGGGGAAATCTAGTTTTTTTGTTGAGTTCGGGCACAATTTCTTCTAAGGTTTCCCGAATAATGACGCTAGTTTCTGGGCGCTGGCTTTGATAGGAAAAGAAGATACTAGGGTTTAGACGGGCATTGCTCTCTTGCTTGAGAAAATAAATTTCGTGGCTACGCAAGTCAATGTTGGCGATCGTGTAGGTGCCGCTCCCTTCGATGTAAAACTCGATCGTGTCCCCGCCCAAATAGCGTTGAAACCATTCCGAGGCTTCTACTTCCGCGGCTTCATCGAGGAAATCTGCCCGCAGAGCTGATTTGAGGAGGCTATTTTTGGCTAAACGTAAATCATGGGGTCGGCGGGTAATCGCACTAAGGGGTTCATATTCAGGCAGATACCACGCTTTGACGGAAATAATCGCCATGATTTAACCTCGGAATTGGCTTTAATTTACCATACATCTCTAGGTAGAATAGAGGGGGTGTGTGGGAAGGAGTTGTCTGCGTGGGTCTAGCCGCTCCCTGGGGAGTGAGAAGGCAGTCAGGGTCTCTCCAGTTTGCCTCTACCCTATACTTCCAGCCTGTCCTGGCGTTTTTGGTGAGTTCAGTGCCCCCGCTGTGGCAAGCAGAGATCAGATTGGGTCTACAGGAAGCCCTAGTAAATGCTGCACGGCATGGTAACAGGCTCGATCCCAAGAAAAAAATTACAGTGGAGTACTGCGTCCAGGGGGAGATTTTTAGCTGGCGGATCACTGACCAGGGGGAAGACACAGTGGACTGTTTTAGGGGGGAATGCTCTGTGCCTGATGTGCTGTCAGAGCAGGGGCGGGGAGTGTATATCCTCTATCAGATTTTCGATCGGGTGGAGTGGTCGGGACACACCCTGTACCTAGAAAAACATCTCACATCAGGAAAGCATCCTTTTATACTATAAACAGACCCCTAGAGTGGTACGCAATGGACAGAGAGGTAGAAGATGACCTGCCCAGCTATTGCCCCGATTGGATTGTCAACGAACCCCTAGTGAAAAAAGCGTTTGACTTTGCCGATCGGTTGCACAAGGGACAATTGCGTGCTTCTGGTGAACCCTACATCATCCACCCCATTGCGGTGGCGGGTTTATTGCGAGACCTGGGAGGGAGTAGTGCTCTGATTGCAGCGGGGCTGTTGCACGACATCCTAGAAGACACGGATACGACACCGGAGCAGTTGGAAGCGGAATTTGGGGTAGAGGTGACGCGGCTGGTGCAGGGGGTAACAAAGTTATCAAAGTTCAACTTTGGCAGTAAGACGGAGCGGCAGGCGGAAAATTTCCGGCGGATGTTTATGGCGATGGCCCAGGATTTCCGGGTGATCGTTGTGAAGCTAGCTGACCGTCTCCACAATATGCGTACCCTGCAGCATCTACCCCCCCAAAAACAACAGGCAATTGCCAGGGAGACGATGGATATTTTTGCCCCTTTGGCGAACCGTCTGGGGATTGGACAGTTTAAGTGGGAGTTGGAAGACCTGGCCTTCAAGTACCTGGAACCAGAGCAATATCGACGCATCCAGAGCTTGGTGGCAGATACAAGGGCTAGAAGAGAAGAGCAAATCAATCAAGTGGTTGCTGCCCTAAAGGAGAGACTCGATCGTCTAGGTCTTACCCATGCCTCTGTCTATGGTCGTCCCAAGCACCTCTATGGTATTTATAGCAAAATGCTGCGCCAGGGCAAGGACTATGAAGAAATCTATGATGTCCTGGCAGTGAGGATTATCACAGCAACGATCGATGAGTGCTATCGTGCCCTAGCCGTTGTCCACGATGCTTATAAACCAATCCCTGGGCGCTTCAAGGACTATATTGCTCTCCCCAAAGCTAACCGCTATCAATCCTTACATACCACGATCGTGCTTCCCACTGGTCAACCCCTTGAGGTACAAATCCGTACGCAGGAAATGCACCAAGTAGCGGAATATGGGGTAGCTGCCCATTGGAAGTACAAAGAATCAAATAATGGCATGATGCCCGATGAACGGTTTGTTTGGTTACGCCAGCTAGTGGAATGGCAAAAGGAATACAAAGACGACCAGGAGTACTTAGAGTCAGTCAAGGAAGACCTGTTTGACAGTGAGGTCTATGTCTTTAGTCCGAAAGGGGATGTCTATCAGTTACCGAGGGGAGCCACCCCCGTTGATTTTGCCTACCGTGTGCATACGGAGTTGGGGAATCACTGCTGCGGTGCGATTGTCAATCAAAGGATGGTGCCCCTAAATACAGAATTACAAAACGGCGATATTGTGATGATTCTCCGCAATAACAACGCCCATCCCAGTTTAGATTGGATCAATTTCGTTGCCACTAACTCGGCAAAACATCGCATTCGCCAGTGGTTCAAACGCTATCACCGAGAAGAAAACATTGCCAGAGGAACAAGCCTCCTGGAAAAAGAGCTAGGGAAAAACGGCTTAGAAGTACTGCTGCGCTCCGATCAAATGCTCAAAATTGCCGAACGGTGCAACTACCACTCTGTGGATGACTTGCTAGCGGCATTGGGGTATGGGGAAATCTCGGTTCTAAGTGTGGTCAATAAACTGCGGGAACAACCGGCGCAGCAAAGTCTAAAACTGCCCAGTGCCCCCGCTGCTCCCAGCAAAACCGCTATTGTTGGCTTAGAAGGTCTCCTCCATCACATCGCCAGTTGTTGTAAACCCTTACCAGGGGAACCCATTATTGGCGTTGTCACCCAGGGCAGTAATCGCGGTATTTCCATTCACCATCAAGACTGTAGCAATCTTAAGCAAGTCCCCCCCGATCGGTTAGTGCCCATTAGGTGGAGCGAATGCCAAAATAAACCAACTATCTATCCCGTTGATATTGAGGTGACAGCCATCGATCGGGTGGGTGTGATGAAGGATATTTTAGCTAGAGTGGCAGACAACAAAGTGAATGTGAGAAATGCCAGTGTGGATACTGCCCCAGGACAGGCAGCAGTGATCAAATTGACCATAGATATTACCGATCGGGCACAATTTGAAAAGGTCTGCAGTCAGATTCAGAAAATGAGTGATGTTTTATCAGTGCGGCGGGTGATCAAAGACAACGGCACCAGAATTTGAGCTTTAGCTGTCAACGCATAAACTGAGATAGATCGTCGATTTCAAAATACTGGTGGAACTTGTCCGTCACCGTCAACCAATAGGAACGTCCGTCAGACTGTTTACGGCGTTTCACAAAACCCTGCTCCACTAGCTCTTGAATTTGCTGATAGGCAGCCGAACCCCGCAACTCCACCACTTCTGCCTGACTGATAGGATGTTTCAGAGCAATAATAGCAAGGGTACGCAACGTAGCTTTGCCGATCGCCAAAGGCAAGACCCTAGCCACCAAATCATCGAACTCAGGGCGCAGACGGAGGCAAAACCCAGCATTAGTCTCCCCAATTTCCAGGGCAGTCTCCCGCCGGCTGTACTCTGCCATTAGGTCAATAAGTGCCTGTTCAATTTCCGTCTTGGGACAACCAGCAATCTCCGCTATTTCCTCAATCGGCAGCGGCTTGCCCTTCAAATATAAAATTGCCTCAACTAACAATGCTGTCTGCATCAGTCGCGGGGGAAGGTAAGTTAAATAACTTACAGGCATTAGTCGTAGTTTGTGCTGCCAATTCCCCTAGGGGCTGTTGCCGCAATGCCGCTACTTTCTCTGCCACCTTGACCACATAGCTCGGCTCATTCCGTTTACCCCGCCAGGGCACAGGGGCAAGATAGGGACAATCTGTCTCTACCAACAACCGGTCATCAGGTACAACTAGCACTGATTCCTGCACCGATCGGGCATTTTTGAAGGTGACAATCCCACTAAAGCTGATGTAGAGACCTAAATCTAAAAACCAGCGCGTCTCCTCGGGCGTACCTGACCAACAGTGCATCACCCCCCGCACAGCAGGATGAGAACGATTAAATTCCCGAATCAATTCCCGCGTAGCTTGGGCTGCCTCCCGACAGTGAATAATCACAGGTAAATTTAACTCTGCCGCCACCGTCAACTGCGTCCAGAAGGCTTGCCTTTGCGCCTCCCCCCCCGCCGCTTTGTAAAAGTCCAAACCCGTTTCCCCAATCGCCACTACTTTGGGATGTTGACCCGCTAGACGCAGAACTTCTAACCCCAATTCCTGCCGCCAACCTGTCTGATTTAGCTCCGTATCCAGGGGATGCAAACCTACCGCAATGTAGACTTCAGGCAAGCGATCGGCAAGAGTCTGCAGTTGGGGAAATTCACGGGGATGGACGCAAGAATGGACAAGGTAAGTGATACCCGCTGCCCGCCATCTCTGTTGCACATCCGCCAGATCGGGGACAAACTCTGGGAAATTTATATGGACATGGGTATCAACCAAGGGCATCATGCTTCTGCTTTCTTCCTTGCTTCCTGTTTAACATTTTCTGCCTCAGCATTGCCATTAGGGTCACTATGACCGTTAGGAGAAATTTGCCGTAGATGGATGTGCTTGTAACCTAGCTTAATTTCAAATTCATCCCCTGGATTTAGTCCCATCGCTTGGGTATAGGTAGCACCAATGACTATCTGCCCGTTTTTGTGAACGGTGACACGATGAGTGGGTTCTCTACCCCGCCGATCGCGGGATTGTTCAGGGTTAAGAACGATACCTCGGGCTGCAACAGATGCTTCATAAAATTCCACCAAGCGCACTCTATTTTTGGAGTAGTAACCACACATTCTTGCCTGTTCTCGTTTGGGCAGATGGGAACACTCTTTTATTTTTTGGAGGAGGGCTTTCCCTGTCAAGGGTACTGGAGATGGTTCAATCATATTCCTCACCAATAAAACTTACCTAATAAGATAGCAAAAAAATGGCAAAACAATAACCTAATTGCCTGAAAATTTATATCGTGTGGTTACCAGGCGACACTTCCCTGGTGCAGGGGGAAATTTACCCTCATAGCCATCGATCGTTTGCAGGATAATGCCATCAATAATAGCTAAATTGCTAGAGATAAAGCGGCGGCGACTGATACTACCATCCCCCTCCACCACTAAAGTAACAGGGATAACAATTTCTAACCCCCCTAAAATATCCGTGGGCACGTAAACAGGAGGTAGCCAGGGGACATCACTAGCAATAGTTTCACTCACTTGGGACACGACTTCATCAGGGGCAGGAATAGTCAAACGGACGACATTATCTACGCCACATTTGCTGACCAATTCCCCATAGATATTGGCAAATTCCTGAGTGTAAGCACCCGGGTCGAGAGCGATAGTGGGTAAGGGTTTAGGCGCAGTCACTTCCGCAGCAGCAGGGGGTATTGATGGCAAGGGAATGTCTAATTGAGCAGGTGGGGAACTAGGGGGTGGTGGCAAAGCAGTAGGGGGAGAAGGATTAAATTTTGGACGGGGTGGCTCAGGAATTTTTTCAAAGGATAGGTCACTGGGTAAATCAGCGGGGGGTGGGGGAATCTTACTACTAAAATCCAGGGGCGGTACACTTAAAGGGGATTGGATAGGGGGGATCAAACTAATGTCTGACTCTGGCAAGGAAGGACTGTCTTCCGTCAGCTCAATTAGAGGAGTTAGGCTGACAATTTCCAGGTCAGAGCTGTTCTTCCGCCAGGGTAAAGGACTAGGTACAAACAGCAGAATCAGACCATGTAAACCAAGGGAAATCAATAGAGATAAGTAAATCTGTCTCATTTCTCCACTGCCCTGGAGGTAGCAATTGCCACTCGCTCTCCTGCTATAGCTTTGAGTTCCTGTAAAAACTCCACAAATTGTTTATAGGTGACTTGACTATCTTCGGCATTCAGCACCACCATGCCCTGGGGATAGTTGATGAAATGGGTTTTAATTTTGGTCCCTAGGGCAGCTTTGGTCACTACCGCTCCCTCAATTCTGGGATTACCTTCCCTGTCTAGGGTAACTATCAACAGCTCCGATCGTAAAGGCACAGTTTTTTGCGGATTGCTTGTCTCCCTAGGCAAAGTCATGCCCAAGCGCGTTGGTGTCACCAAGCCTGCCGAAGCTAAGACAAAAAACGCCAAGATAGAAAGTACAACATCTAGGAGCGGCAATATGTTGATACCAATGGGGGTAGTAGATAGATGATCGAAGCGCGTCTTCATGGACGGAAGAGAAAACTCAGTCATATTTTAGCCAAACCGATACAATATTTTCCAGGCTAGTTTTAAGAAAATTATGCGCAAAGTTTGGGTACTCTTATTTGGTAACGAGGGGGAGCAGGAAGGTATCTATAGTATTAAGGTTAATGACGAAAACCTGATTGTTGCTTTCGCCACAGAAGATGATGCCACTCGCTATGGCTTGATGCTGGAGGCCCAGGATTTTTTTACCCCCAGAGTAGAAGCGATCGATTTGCGGGAGCTAGAGGAATTTTGTGCTGAGTACAGCTACCGATTACGGGTAATTGAGTCTAATGAATTGATGACTCCCCCTCCGACTAACGTGGAAAAAACTGATTGGCAAACGGAGCCAAGCCAGGCAGAAATTGAAGCAATGCGCCAACAATTAGAACGTCTATTGCGCTGGGAATAACTGTTACACTTTTGCGAACAGCGTCGCCCCTGCCTCTTACCTCTACTATCCTAGGGGGTGTTTACCGTAGGAACTGTCTATGTCACAACATTATCAACTAGAGGGGCGGGACTACCAAATATTATTTCTTTCTCTCTTCCTATTGTGCGGCATTTATGGGCGGGATTGGAGTTTAGCCCCCTGGCATGTTTTCACTGTATTGCCCAGCTGCCTGATTACCCAGTGGCTGTGGGCGCAGGGACAACCCTTTAATTGGAAGAGTCCTACAATTACTGCCTTGAGTTTAACTTTGTTGCTCCGTTCCCATCAGTGGTGGGTTCTTGTTTTAGCCTCTGTCCTGGCTATTAGTAGCAAATTTATTTTTCGTTACGAGGGCAAACATTGGTTTAATCCTGCTAATTTCGGTATTGTCCTCACCCTGTTATTGCCAAATGATGCCTGGGTTTCCCCTGGACAGTGGGGCAACGACCTGTGGCTATGTCTCCTTTTTCTGGGCTTGGGGGGAATTGTTTTGCGCCAAGTGGGGCGATGGGATACCTCTTGCCTGTTTCTCCTCTCCTATGGCTCCCTGTTACTGTTAAGAAATATGTACTTGGGGTGGAGTTTCGATGTGTTTCTCCATCAAATGATGAGTGGTTCCCTATTGTTGTTTGCCCTGTTTATGATTACTGACCCCCGATCGATTCCTGACAGTTCAGGTATGCGCATGCTCTGGGCGAGTTTAATCGCGGTAGTGGCATTTATCCTGCAATTTGTTGGGCAACAGACCGATGGCATTTTCTATGCTTTATTCCTGGTATCACCCCTAACAATTTGCCTCGATCGGCTGCAATCGGCACCGCGGTTTCAGTGGCATCAGTCTGCAGTTTTAGTGTAATTTTGGGAGATAACTATGATGCAATTTGCAAGGAAATTAATTGGTATTTTTGCCATTGCTTGTTTGGCTTGGCTAAGTTGTATGCCAATGGCAGGGGCGTTCTGTGGTTTTTATGTGGCAAAGGCGGACGCTAATCTGTTTAACCGTGCCTCCCAAGTGATTATTGCCAGAGAGGGCAACCGCACAATTTTAACTATGGCAAATGACTATAGGGGAGACGTACAAGAATTTGCCCTCGTTGTACCCGTACCTGTGGTGATTAAAAAAGAGCAAGTGCGGGTGGGAAATTCTCGCATTATCAATCGCCTAGATGCCTTTACTGCCCCGCGGCTAGTCGAATATTTTGACCCTGACCCCTGTGCCCCGATCGTGCTGATGGAACGGACTATGTCTGCCCCCATGGCTGCCAGTCGAAGTAAAGAAGATAGGGCTAGTAGTTTAGGGGTGACAATTGAGGAAAAGTTTACCGTGGGAGAGTACGACATTTTAATTTTGAGTGCCAAAGAATCAGCGGGGTTAGAAATTTGGTTGCGGGAAAATGGCTATAAAATTCCCGTGGGGGCTAGGGAAGTATTGCGTCCCTACATTCGGGATAACATGAAATTTTTTGTGGCAAAGGTGAATCTCCAGGAATTGGCAAAGTCTGATTCCCAATTTCTCCGCCCCCTCTTGATCGCCTACGAATCGCCTAAGTTTATGTTACCCATTCGTTTAGGTATGCTCAATGCTAATGGGGACCAAGATTTGATTGTCTATCTCCTTTCCCCCACGGGGCGGGCAGAATTAACTAACTATCGCACGGTGAAAATTCCCACTGATACTAACTTGCCCCTGTTTATTAAACAGGAATTTGCTGAGTTCTACAAAGCTATGTTTCAAACCGTCCACCAAAGGGAGGGACGCAATGTTGCCTTCGTCGAGTATGCCTGGGATATGGCTAGTTGTGATCCCTGTGCTGCCGAACCCCTTACCCCCCAAGAGCTAAAAGAAGCGGGAGTATTTTGGGATACCAATCGTGTCTTTGTCACCCGTCTGCACTTGCGCTATAATCGCCAAACTTTCCCCGAAGACTTGCGGTTCCGCGCAACCAGAAACCAAGAGTTATTCCAAGGGCGTTATGTGCTCAATCATCCCTTCCCAGGGGAAATTACTTGCCAGGAAAAGAGTAACTACGAAAAGATGGTGCGTAGACGACAGGAGGAAGAAATTAAAAATCTTGTCCGTCTGACTAACTGGAATATCGATGAAGTGAGGCGGAAGGCTCTGCTCACCCAATACAAACCAGTCAATAACGATCGACCTTTTTGGGAACGGATTTGGAAATAGGTCAAGCAGGGTTGGGAATTGTTATTCCGCCCTTTCTTGCTTCATAAACTGCGACTCGGCACCCCTCTCGGCAAGGGCAGGAGTAGAAACAGGCAAAAAAATGTGCTTTACTATCTCCCAGTGATGCGTGAGGCAGTGAATGGGAAATAATCCACAGTTCCCCATTGGTGTGTTTGATAGCGGGGTCGGCGGTCTGACGGTATTAAAGGAAATCTATCGGCAAATGCCCTGGGAGTCGGTTATCTACTTTGGTGATACCGCGCGGGTGCCCTACGGGGATCGTACTCCTGGCGAAATTATTTCTTTTGTGCAGGAGATTCTGACTTGGTTTGCTGCCCAACAGGTAAAAATGGTGATCATGGCTTGCAATACCAGTTCGGCATTGGCTTTGGAGGTGGTCCGCCCCCTCTATGACTTTCCCATTCTAGGGTTAATTTTGCCTGGGGCAAGGGCAGCAGTGCAGGTGGGGCAAAGGATTGGTGTGTTGGCTACCCCCGCTACTGTCAAAAGTAATGCCTATCGGGATGCCATCCTAGAGAGTAGTCAGGGAAGGGCGCGGGTGTGGCAGGTGGCTTGTCCCGAATTTGTCCCCTTGATTGAACAGGGCAGAATCTTTGACCCCTGTACGATCGCTGTTGCTCGTTCCTATTTACATCCTCTCATTGACCGTCACATTGATACTCTCGTATTTGGCTGTACCCACTATCCCCATCTTGCCCCTGTAATCAGGGAAATTTTGCCTGCTTCTGTGCGCTTAGTTGACCCTGCAGTGTTTGTGACCCAGTCGGCTCTCCAGGAATTATCTCTGCTGGGGTTGAGCCATCCCTATCCCTGTGCCCCTGGTAGAACGACTTTTTATGTCAGTGGTTGTCCTGAACAATTCGCCCAACTAGCTAGTCGCTGGCTCGGGGAAATTCCGATCGTGGCAAAGTTGGTTCCTTCTACGGTAAGATTAACTTCGTAAAGTTTAATTGAGTTCTATGAAGCAGTGGGCGTGGCTGTGTCTAGCGGGTTGTCTCTCCCAAGGAATTGTCCAAGCTCAGTCAATACAGGCACAGTTGCCCTCTGTCCAAGTCAGTAGTCTTTTGCGTGTGCAAGGTGTGCGCTCCACAGCAAATGGTTTGCTGTTGTTAATTAACGGCAATCCCCAGGTGCGCATGGAAAGGGTAGTAGAACCCGATCGTTTAGTGATTGACCTCTCTAGCACGGCTATTCCCAAGGAACTACATAAGGCGGTCATTCCCGTCAATCAATTCGGTGTGCAGCAGGCGCGCATTGCCCAGTTTGATAAAGATGTCACCCGTATTGTCTTGGATTTACTGCCGGGGGAAACGGGGGAGTGGATCACCAGATTTGAACCCCAGTCGGGCTTGCTTATTTCCCCATCGGTGGCTGCTGCCGCTCCTAGCCCTGCTGCCATACCTGTTCCATTGCCTAGCCGATCGGTGGTTGCTAATTTACAGGGCTTTGTTGTGGAAGGGATGACCAAGGTGATCATCCAAGCTGACCAACCCACCACGGTCACAGGCAGCCAGGATACCGCCACTAATACTTTTAATCTGGTCATTTCCCCTGCTCAGTTATCCCCTAGTTGGGGTAAGTCGGTGTTGGAAGCCCATGTGCCGATCGAGCGCGTGCGGGTTACACAGTTGCATGAAGCGGTGGTTGCTTCGTTCAAGCTCTCCCCTGGTTGGCAAATGCGGGAAGGGAAAGGTGGGAGTTTTAATCAGATTATCCTTGAGTTGATTCCCAGTAGTAGTCCTTCTACTATTCCCCCCCTACCGAAAGTTGTACCCCCCTCTTCCCAAGCGCCTCTGCCAGAAGTGGTGCCGACAGCGGGAAAAAAGATTGTTGTGGTTGACCCTGGTCATGGGGGGGGAGACCCCGGGGCTATAGCCAACGGTGTTCAAGAAAAGGATGTGGTACTGGCAATTAGTTTAGCTGTGGGGCGGGAGTTGCAACGTTTGGGTCATGTAGTCTACTACACGCGCACCCAGGATGTGGAAATTGATTTGGAACCCCGTGTGCGGTTGGCAGAGCAGGTGAGAGCTAATGTTTTTGTCAGTGTCCATGCTAATTCTCTGGCTAGTCAATCTAGTCATGTCAACGGCATTGAAACTTTTTTCGCGCCAGGTTCCCGCCTGGGGAGAGAGCTAGCGGAATTGGTACAGAACGAGGTCATTGCAGCCACAGGAGCAAGGGACAGGGGGGTAAAGTCGGCACGCTTTTATGTTGTCCATAGAACTACCATGCCTTCGATACTGGTGGAGACGGGGTTTGTCACTAATCCCCAGGAAGCAGCTAATTTGGCTAATCCTGTCTATCAGCAAAAACTGGGGGAAGGGATTGCTCGGGGAGTGCATCAGTTTCTCTCCCGCTAAAATTAACCCAGGGCAAGTTTTAACCGATCGGCTTGTTCTAACAAAGATTCAGCAAAGGCAAGGGCACTCTCAGAGGCGGTCTGTTTTTTTCTGCCCCGTTTTGGTTTGTCGCTGACATCAATACCCCCAGCAATCTGGGCTAGTTCCTGTTTACGGCTTTCCCCTTCTAGGTAAGACACGGTGACATAGGTGCGTTCTTTTGTCTTACCCCCTTCCGTCGTCTCTGGAACAATATGTTTGGCAACGTGAAAATGATGGTCAGCAATGGCAGCCACGATCGGTTGATGGGTAACACACAGGACTTGCTGTCTGCGGCTGAGGCGATAGAGATGATGGGCAATCGACTGAGCAACGCGACCGGATACACCCACATCAATTTCATCAAACACTAGGGTAGAAACAGGGGAAGTGGCAGCAAAACAGGTCTTCAATGCCAGTAGAAACCGACTCATTTCCCCCCCTGAGGCAATTTCTGTCAAGGGTTGTAGAGGTTCTCCAGGATTGGGGCTAAATAAAAACTGCACTTGGTCGCAGCCACTGGGAGTGGGAGGAATAGCAGTAATCTGGACTTCAAATTGCACTTTTTCCATTGCCAAAGACTGTAACCCTTTGATCATTTCTCTTTCTAGGAGCTTGGCACTCTCTTGCCTTAACTGTGTCAAGGTTTGAGCTAGTGCCTGTAGTTTCTCTGCTTTTAGTTTTAATTGCTCTTCTAGTACCTCGATCGGTTGTTCTTCTTCCGTCAGAGAGTGGAGATATGCCCGCAATTTGTGGGCGCTAGCAATGGCATCTGTTAGTGTCGGTCCGTATTTGCGACAGATTTGTTTTAATTGCCGTAGTCGTTTTTCCACATAGTCTAACCGATCGGGGTCTGTCTCCAGACTAGAACCATAGGCGTTGATTTGCCTGCCCGCTTCTTCCACCTGGGTAAGAGCACTTTGAACCATTTCCCAAATCGGCACAAGGGAGTCATCGATCGTTGTCATTTTGCTTAAAATCTGTTCCGCTTGTCCTAGCAAATCCACACAGGCGGGGTAATCGTCGTTTTGGTAGAGAAGCTGATAGACGGTATAGCTTTGTTGTTGTAAGTCGACGACATAGGACAGGCGTTTACGTTCCTGTTCCAGTTTTGCCAGTTCGTCGGGGTCATCTAAATTTGCCTCATCTAGTTCCCTTAGTTGGTACTGAAACATATCAATCTGTTGCAGCCGAGTTTGTTCTCTGTGTTTGCGTTCCTGTAGGGTGCGATGGGCTTTCTCCCAAGCATAATATAACTGCTTTACCTGCTCTTTCACTTGTAATAATTTCTCACCGCCAAGGTTGTCCAACCATTCCCTTTGCCTATCTGCCTCGGCTAGTAATACTGTCTGCCCCTGCGCCGTAATTTCTATGAGTAATTCCCGTAAACTTTGCATTTGTTGCTTGTTGACGATTATGCCGTTGACTTTGCTGCGACTCGATCGGACAGTAATTTCCCTACTACAAACTAAATCAGCAGTATCTATGGGTATATTTTCTGCTTGTAACCAATTTTCTACCCTGGGATTCAGGCTAAAAAAAGCCTGCACTAGCGCACGATCGCTCCCCCGCCGAATCACCCGACTAGTGACTTTCCCCCCTAGGGCGCAATCGAGGGCATCCAGAATAATGGACTTACCGGCACCCGTTTCCCCCGTGAGAATATTTAAGCCAGGAAATAGAGATAATGACAGCTTTTCGATCAAGGCAAAGTTCTCAATCTGCAGCTGCTTTAACATCTCCCTAGGCGCGAATCTCCTCAACTAACTCGTAGAAAGGTTGCCAATTATCCTCCTCTGTAATCGCTGCCCAAATGCGTTCAATTTCCGGACGAATGAGGGCTTTGTTGGGGTTCCAGCGCCGTAAACGATCGACTACTTCCTGATAGTTCTGTTTCTGCAAGTAGGTGTGGTAAATCTCGCGCCATTTTTGCAACAGACCGACAACTACATCCGATAGGGCTGCCTCTTTTCCTGCGAGAATACTGTGAGACTCCTGCCACCACTGGGGCTGGACTTGCTGTTTTAGGTCGATAAAGAATTCGTTGTATCCCCACTGGGTAGCATAGAGGAGTTGAATCGTAGCAACAATCAGATTTTCCAATTCTCTGTTATCCAAACCCGCCAGACCTAACCGCTGTTCCATCCGTCTTTCGTAGGTAGAAATATAACAGTCCTTAAATTTAGCTAAAGCAGCAGTCATGGCATCGGGATCCAACACAGCTGCTAGGGGTTCCTGTAACCTTTCTAAATTCCAGTAACAGGCATTGGGCTGATTGGCGTAGGCATAACGACCGGTGTAATCAAAATAGGCAGCGGTAAACCGAGGTTCATAGGTGGGCAAAAAGGCATAGGGACCGTAGTCAAAACTTTCCCCCGTAATCGACATATTGTCAGTGTTTAAGACAGCATGACAAAAGCCCGCCGCCATCCACTGGGCACACAGTATAGCAATTCGTTCCACCAACTCCTGATAGAAAAGAATGTACCTATCTTCTTTGTCTGCCAGATGACTATAGTAGTAATGGATGACGTGGTCTAGCAGCTTTTGGATTAAATCAGGGCGCTTGAGGTACTGCAGTCGTTCAAAGGTGCCAAAGCGAATATGGGAAAGGGAAAAGCGCACCATCACACAGGAACGGGTGGGGGAAGGTTCGTCATAGCGTATCAGGGCTTCTCCCGTCTCAATCATGCTCAAACACCGCGACGTTTTGACCCCCAAGCGATGCAGGGCTTCCGCTGCCAATATCTCTCTTACCCCCCCCTTCAAAGTCAATCTGCCATCGGCTGTACGGGAGTAGGGTGTCCTGCCCGATCCCTTAGTGCCAAAGTCGTATAAATTACCATCTACGCCCCGCACCTGCCCGTACAAGAACCCCCTGCCATCCCCCAGTTCGGGATTGTACACGCCAAACTGATAGCCGTGATAGGCCATGGCTAAGAAGGGACGCACCGATCGGAAATGCCCAAAGGCTTCAATAAAGTCTTCATCTTTTACCTGGTCTGGTTGTAAGCCAATTTGTGGTAAAAGGGCATCGTTGCGCCAACGTAAGATATGTTGGGGAAAAGCAGCGGCTTCAACAATACTGTAGAATTCAGTGCCTAGGGACTCAAAGGCGGGTTCGTAATTGAGCTGCAGAAAAGGATTAGTCATCTAACAAAGTTCCTGTCAAACTAAAGGGTCTTACTTCTGTGATTTTCACCTTTACTAACTTGCCAAGCAAATCTGGTCTGTCAGCATGAATGAAAGTAATGCGATTGGTGCGTGTCCTCCCCATAAGGGGATAGGGTTCCTTCGGCTGTCTACCTTCAATCAGTATCTCTTCTACACGATCGGCATAGCGTAACGATCGTTGTGCTGCTACCTGTTGTACAACATGATTTAATCTCTGCAGACGGTCATCTTTCACCTCTTCAGGAATCTGATTTGCCCATAGGGCAGCTGGTGTACCAGGGCGGGGGGAATAGGCAGCAGTATTGACATTGTCAAACCCAATTTCCTCCACTAGTTTGATTGTGTTGGTAAATTGCTCTTCCGTTTCCCCGGGAAAACCCACGATCGCATCGGCACTGATTGCTGCATCGGGCATTAGTTCTCTGATTTGATCAATGATTTGGCGGTATCTTTCCCGGGTGTAGCCCCTCGCCATTGCCTTCAAAATATCATTGTCCCCTGACTGAAAGGGAATATGGAAATGTTCACAGACCTTAGGCAGCTCATAGCAGGCTTGGATCAATCTCCGACTGAAATAGCGGGGATGGCTAGTAGCAAAGCGAATGCGCTCAATTCCCTCTACGTCGTGGATGTAATACAACAAATCAGTAAAAGTAACTTTGCCCCCTACCCCTCTACCAATGCCTCCTGGGGGTAAGTCTCTGCCATAGGCATCAATGTTCTGTCCTAGGAGCGTCACCTCTTTGTAACCCTGCTTGGCCAACTCTTCTATCTCCCGTTTGATAGCAGCAGGCGATCGGGATTGTTCCTGTCCCCGTACAAAGGGCACGATGCAGTAAGTACATCTCTCATTGCAGCCATAGATGACATTTACCCAAGCTGTAACCTGGCTCTGCCGCCGCGGTTTGGTGATGTCTTCCTCAATATAAGCCTCTTCCGTTGCCACTACCTGGCGCCCCTGGGCTACCTGCTCTAGTAATTCCGCCAACCGATTGGCGTACTGCGGTCCCATGACCAGGTCAACCTCTGGCACCCGACGCAACAATTTCTCCCCTTCCTGCTGCGCTACACACCCCGCTACTACTAAAGTCAGGTCTGGCTCTATGTGTTTGCGCTTTGCTTGTCTGCCTAGGTAGGAGTAGACCTTTTGCTCGGCATTGTCCCTGATGCTGCAGGTGTTGTAGAGCACTAGCTTGGCTTCGTCAATATTTTCTGTGGGGGCATAACCCATAGCTTCTAGTATCCCCGCCATGCGCTCGGAGTCGGCTTTATTCATTTGACAACCAAAGGTGACAATGTGATACTTGCCAGTCATGGACAGTGGAACTAGGGTCTACTCCTTTATCTTAGCTTAAGGTCTCCCCGCTAGTCCCTTCCAGTAATGCTCTATGATCAAGGGCAGTAGGTTTAGGTTTGGGGCATGGCTGAACGGAAACTGAAAAAAATTGTCCGCTATGGTAGTGTCAGTGCGGATTACCTCCAAAGGCGACAGTTACGGCAGGGTATCGGTTTTTGGCTGCTGTGGGGCTGTGGGATTGGTATTGTCATTGATGGTATCTTTGCCGGTTGGAATGAAGGTCTAGCTTACGCTGGTTTTTGGGGCATGGCGATCGCTACCGCCCTAGTGGCGGGAATGTATATGGCAATTACCTTTTCCATGGCAGAATTGTCAGCGGCTTTGCCCCATGCAGGGGGATTCTATGCTTTCACGCGCACGGCTTTCGGGGCGGTAGGTGGCTTCCTCTGTGGCATTGCTGAGCTGTTTGAGTACGTGGTGATTAACGGTTGGGGTTTATTCTACGTGGGTAAGTTTGTCCATGATGTCACGGGGTTGCCCTCGCTGCTAGTGGGGAGTGTAGATTTGACGGATATGTTTCTCTGGATTGCCTGTACAACTTTTTTCACATCCCTCCTAATTTACAGTACGGAGTTAAGCCTGCAAGTGAACCTCTGGATTGCTCTATTGGGCATAGCTATGATCTTGCTCTTGGTGGGGGGAGTGCTATTGACAGGCAAGTTTGACCCCCAGATGTTGTTCACGGTCCCTCCCAATTCTGCTAGAGCAGATGCCTCTAACTTTTTACCGGGGGGTGCCTTGGGATTGTTGCAGGCAATTCCCTTTGCCATTTGGTTTTACCTAGCGATCGAGGCGATGCCCATTACGGCGGAGGAAGCGAAGGATGCGCAGCGGGACTTACCCAAAGCAATGGTCACTGCTATGGTTACCTTGATTGTGTTGTCTGTGTTGGTTTTGATTTTTAACCCAGGGATTCCCTTGCAGGTGGAGGAAGGGGGGACAATTCTCAAGGGAGCAGCCGCTCTCGCTGTTTCAGCAGAACCGATGAAGCAGGGTTTAGATTTTGTGTTCGGTACGGAGGGATTTCTCCATAGCCTGATCGAAGTCGGTAATGCCCTCGCTGTATTTACTGGCGCACCAGCGGTGGTTTTTGCCTATAGCCGGGTGTTTTTTGCTCTGTCACGGGCGGGCTATTTGCCCCAGTGGATTTCTGTGACCAACGAGCGGGGTATTCCTACTAGAGGGGCGATTTTGGGTGGTGTTCTCTCGGTGTTGGTGACCTTTGTCTTTGTCCTCGCCGGGGGAGAAGAGAGCACCATTGGCAATAGTTTAGTCACCATTTCTGTGATTGCGGCATTGGTTACTTACATCTTGCTACTGGCAAGTTATATCAAGTTACAGGTCGATCGTCCGGGGATGCCCCGTCCCTATCGCAGTCCCGTGGGGATTTTGGGCGCATTCTTGGGATTAGTGCTGGCAACGATCGCTTTTATTGCCTGCTTTACCTTGGAAACCTATCGAATTGCTGTCTACGGTACGGTAATTGTTTTTCTATTAGCAACTGCTTATTTCTGGTTTGTTGGGCGCAAGCAACTGGTGGCGGAGGCACCGGAAGAACAATTGGCAGCGGTGGATGATACTACTGTGGCGCTCTAGGATAACGATCGAGGACTTGGCGTAAAAATCTACCAGTGTGGGATGCTTCTACGGTAGCGACTAATTCGGGGGTACCAGTGGCAACAATTTGCCCGCCCCTGTCGCCGCCTTCCGGTCCTAGGTCAATGATCCAATCAGCACAGCGAATGACATCCAGGTTATGTTCAATGACAACGATGCTGTTACCTTTGTCTACCAATCTCTGCAAAACATCAATTAATTTGTGCACATCATAAAAACTCAATCCTGTTGTTGGTTCGTCAATTAGATAGAGGGTTTTGCCTGTAGCTTTTTTCGCTAGTTCGGTTGCCAGCTTGACTCGTTGTGCTTCTCCGCCTGACAGAGTGGGAGCGGGTTGTCCCAACTTGATATAGCCTAAACCGACATCCACTAACATACTCAAGCGGCTGTGAATGGCAGGAATGTTCGCAAAAAAGTGCATGGCTTCTTCAATGGTCATCTCTAGGACATCAGCGATCGTTTTATCTTTGTATTTCACTTGCAGGGTTTCGCGGTTGTATCTGGCACCTTTGCAGACATCGCACTTGACATAGACATCCGGCAAAAACTGCATGGAAATGACATTTACCCCTTGACCGCCACAGGCCTCGCATCTGCCCCCCTTGACATTGAAAGAGAATTGACCAGCTTTATACCCCCTAGCTTTGGCAGCGGGCGTGAGGGCAAAGGTTTCGCGGATAAAGTCAAAAGCTCCTGTGTAAGTAGCAGGATTCGATCGGGGTGTGCGTCCGATGGGGGACTGATCGATAACTATGAATTTGTCCAAGTGGTGCAGTCCTTCAATTCTGTTCACCCCAGGGGGAATGGGTACGTTTTTGTAAAAATGATGTTGCAGGTAAGGTAAGAGAATTTCGTTGAGAAGCGTGGATTTGCCCGACCCTGATACGCCCGTAATACAAACCAACTGGCCCAAAGGAATCTTGACATCGATGTGTTTAAGGTTGTGACGATAGGCATCTTTGATTTCCAGGTGTCTGCCATTCCCTGGGCGACGGGTGGCGGGGGTATAAATTTGTTTTCTGCCAGATAGATAGGCACCGGTAATAGAATCAGGATGGTCGGAAATATCTGCCACTGTACCTTGGGCAACTATCTGCCCCCCGTGAATGCCTGCTCCCGGTCCAATATCTACTATATGGTCAGCGCGGCGAATCGTTTCTTCATCATGTTCCACGACAATCAGAGTATTCCCTAAATCCCGCAGTTTGACCAAAGTGGAGAGCAACCGATCGTTATCTCTTTGATGCAGTCCTATACTCGGTTCATCTAGCACATACAATACCCCTGTCAACCCTGAGCCAATTTGTGTCGCTAGGCGAATCCGCTGGGCTTCCCCCCCTGAAAGCGTGGCAGCGGGACGATCGAGAGTCAAGTAATCCAAGCCCACATCCACCAGAAACTGCAATCGAGTGCTGAGTTCTTTGATCACTTGGTCAGCAATTTGCGCCGCCCGATCGGTCAACTGCAGGTTCTTAATCCGATGCAGACACGTGGCTATGGGGACAGAGGTAAAATCGGTGATGCGATACCCCCCCACCCGCACAGCCAAGGCTTCCGGTTTGAGTCGCGTGCCATGACAGGTAGAACAGGGAGTAGATACCAGATATTGTTCTAGTTTTTGTTGATAGGTTTCCGATGCCTGTTGATATTGTTGTTCCAGCAGAGCAATAACCCCTTCATAGCGTTTGAGGTAGGTTTGCCGATCGTAGCGAGAATCGGTATACAGGGGAATTGGTTCCGTCGTGCCGTACAAAATGATGTCTTTTTGATAGTCAGAGAGTTTTTGCCAGGGAGTCTTGATGTCAAAACCTGCATATTCCGCCACACTGATCAACAGGGAAAGATAATAGGTGTGGTTTTTGTCTGACCAGGGGGCAATAGCAGCATAGACGGGCAGACTGGGGTCAGGAATCAGTAGATCGGGGGAAAAAGTTTTGACAAAACCTAAGCCATGACAGGCAGGACAGGCACCATAGGGAGAATTGAAAGAAAATAGACGGGGAGATAATTCATCCATCACTGCCCCATGTTCCGGACAGGCAAAGTTTTCCGAAAAAGTAATAATCTCACTTTTATCTTCTGTCAGAATCTCTACCATGGCAATTCCTTCTGCCCGTTTTAAGCAAGTGGATAGAGAATCGGTCAACCGTTCTTGTATACCTGCTTTGATGATTAACCGATCGACTACTACTTCTATATCATGCTTTTTGTTTTTATCCAATTCAATGTTGTCAGTCAGTTCCCTAATTTCGCCATCGATACGCACTCTGGCAAATCCTTCACTCAGTAACTGGCTCAGTAACTTTTGTTGTGTACCTTTCTTACCCCTAACCACTGGTGCCAGTAATTGTATTTTTGTGCGCTCAGGTAATGCCATGATTTGATCAACCATTTGATCGATCGTCTGAGGGGCAATATTGCGATCGCAGATATAACAGTGGGGGTCACCAACCCGACCAAAGAGCAGACGCAGATAGTCGTAGATTTCTGTCACTGTACCGACCGTGGAGCGGGGATTATGGGATGTAGATTTTTGATCAATAGCGATAGCAGGACTCAGACCCTCGATGTAGTCGACTTCTGGTTTTTCCAGCTGACCTAGGAACTGACGGGCATAGGCACTCAAAGACTCCACATACCGCCTCTGTCCTTCGGCAAAAATTGTATCAAAAGCTAGAGAAGACTTCCCCGAACCAGAAACTCCCGTAAATACTATGAGTTGATTGCGCGGCAATTTTAGGTCAATATTTTTGAGATTGTGTTGCCTTGCCCCCCTAACCAGGATGTAGTCTGCCATGACCAACTTTTAGTTTTGCCTATCTAGTGTACCCCAGTGGGCAAATAAAAAAAGGGGGAATCCCCCCTCCCTGCTATTTGACAACAGCTTTGGTTTAGTAATCCATATCGGCACCAGCACCGCCACCAGCAGGAGCAGCTTTCTTCGGCTCAGGCTTGTCTACCACAATACATTCGGTAGTCAGAACCATGCTGGCAATGGACGCAGCGTTTTGCAATGCCGATCGGGTCACCTTAGCAGGGTCAACAATACCGGCGGCAAACATGTCGACGAACTCTTCCGTAACAGCGTTATAGCCAATGGGATAATCTTTTTCCTTCAGGCGTTCTACAATCACATCGCCATTTTGCCCTGCGTTGTAAGCGATGCGCAGCGCCGGCGCGGAAATAGCCCGCAGCACAATCATGGCACCGGTGAGTTCTTCCCCGCTTAGGTGTTCTTTCGCCCAGGTTTCCATTCCTTTAGCCGCATGGATGAGGGCAGCACCACCACCGGGCACAATCCCTTCTTCCAAAGCAGCTTTGGTGGCGTTGATGGCATCTTCTAAACGCAGCTTGCGGTCCTTCAATTCTGTTTCTGTAGCGGCACCGACTTTGATCACAGCTACCCCACCCGACAACTTAGCCAGGCGTTCTTGCAGTTTTTCCTTGTCGTAGGTGGAGTCCGTTTCTTCTAACTCCTTGCGAATTTGCTCACAGCGGGCTTTCACTTCTTTTTCATGACCTTCAGCCACGATCGTGGTGTGTTCCTTGGTCACGGTCACGCGGCGAGCACGACCGAGCATGTCTAGCTTGACAGCTTCCAATTTCATGCCCACGTCTTCGCTGATCATCTGCCCACCAGTGAGGATGGCAATGTCCTGGAGCATAGCTTTACGGCGGTCACCGAAGCCAGGGGCTTTCGCAGCAGCTACACTCAGTACACCCCGCAGCTTGTTTACCACCAGAGTGGCAAGGGCTTCTTTTTCGATGTCTTCGGCAATAATCATCAAAGGCTTGCCAGCCCGAGCAACTTGCTCCAAGACGGGCACGAGGTCTTGAATGAGAGTGATCTTCTTATCGGTAATTAAAATGTAGGGGTCTTCCAAAACTGCTTCCATGCGTTCGGAGTCGGTGACAAAATAGGGCGAAATGTAACCCCGATCGAAACGCATCCCTTCCGTGACCTCTACCTCGGTGGTCATGGACTTGCCTTCTTCTAGGGTGATGACCCCCTCCTTGCCCACCTTTTCCATCGCTTCGGCAATCATTTTACCGACCGCCTCATCATTGCCAGCGGAAATAGAGGCTACTTGGGCAATACCAGTGGAACCCTCAACCTGACGGCTCAGTTCTTTGATGCGCTGGCAGAGGTATTCTGTGGCTTTGTCAATACCCCGCTTGAGGAGAATGGGATTAGCACCAGCCGCAACGTTGCGTAGCCCTTCCTTGATCATGGCTTGGGCAAGGACTGTAGCAGTGGTAGTACCGTCCCCCGCTACGTCATTGGTCTTGGCAGCAGCTTGGCGAATCAGCGAAACCCCTGTGTTTTCAATGTGGTCTTCTAATTCAATCTCTTTGGCGATCGTCACACCATCATTGATGATCTGGGGAGCACCAAACTTTTTCTCTAGCACCACATTGCGCCCCTTGGGACCAAGGGTAATAGCTACCGCTTCTGCCAGGGCATCAATCCCACGCTCCAGGGCACGGCGTGCTTCTTCTTTGTAGATGACTTGTTTTGCCATTCCTATTCCCTCCTTAAGATAAAGTTGCTAAGATGTCTTTCTCTGACAGCAGTACGTAGTCATCGTTGCCGATCTTGAGGTCAGTACCGGCGTACTTGGAATAAAACACCCGATCGCCTACTTTGACATCAACAGGTTGGCGCTTGCCGTCATCATTGACTCTGCCATTGCCCACCGCTACTACTTCACCAATCTGGGGCTTTTCTTTGGCAGTGTCAGGGAGAATAATTCCCCCCGCCGTCTTTTGCTCTTGCTCTAGTACCTTCACCAGCACCCGATCGCCTAGGGGTTTCACGCTGGCTACACCTAAAGTCAATGTCGCCATAGCTAATCTCTCCTTCCTCTTTAGTTTGGGGGGATTAGCACTCTCCCCCCACGACTGCTAATGTAACGAAGAGCAGAGCTAGTAGCAATTGCAACAGTGGTAGGGTTTACCGTACAGATTTGGCATAGAATTGTAAGGACTCGTGCTACTTGTCAAATTGTATGTCTACATCACCAACCAAACGGGAAGGCTTGACTACCCAGGAATATGAGTTAGTTTGTCAAAAACTCGGCAGGGAACCCAATCAGGCGGAGTTGGGTATGTTTGGGGTGATGTGGTCGGAGCATTGCTGTTATAAGAATTCCCGGCCTCTATTGCGTCAGTTTCCCACCCAAGGGGAGCGGATTTTAGTAGGACCAGGGGAAAATGCTGGCGTGGTCAAAATCAGTGATGATATAGCTGTTTGTTTTAAGATTGAGAGTCACAATCGTCCCTCGGCGGTAGAACCGTTCCAGGGAGCGGCAACGGGGGTAGGGGGCATCCTCAGGGACATCTTGACGATGGGAGCTAGACCGATCGCCATTTTGAATTCCCTGCGCTTTGGTGACCCTCAGGATGCCTGGGTGAAAACTCGCATTAAGGGGGTAGTAGCGGGCATTGCTCACTATGGCAACTGTGTGGGAGTACCGACGGTGGGGGGGGAAGTGTATTTTGATCCCGTGTATAACCGCAATCCCCTGGTCAATGCCATGGCGATCGGGATTTTGCAAACAGGTACACCGGTCAAATCGGCGGCAGCGGGGGTTGGCAATCCAGTCTTGTATGTGGGAGCAACAACGGGGAGAGATGGTATCAAGGGAGCCAGTTTTGCCAGTGCGGAATTAAGTGGCAATTCAGGGAAAGATCGACCGGCGGTGCAGGTGGGTGACCCATTTCTGGAAAAGCTGCTGATCGAGGCTTGTTTAGAGGCATTTGCCACGGGGGCGGTGGTAGCAGCCCAGGATATGGGGGCAGCAGGTCTTACCTGTTCCAGTGCGGAGATGGCAGCTAAGGGGAAGGTAGGTATTGTCCTAGACCTCGATCGTGTCCCCGCCCGCGCTAGCAACCTGAGTGCCTACGAGTATCTGTTGTCGGAATCCCAGGAAAGAATGTTGATGGTTGTAGCAAAAGAGAGAGTGGCGGAAGTAGTTGCTATTTTCCACCGCTGGGGACTGGCAGCAGAGGTAGTGGGGGAAGTGATTGCTGAACCGATTTTACGGGTTTTCCATAAAGGTAAAATTGCCGCGGAAGTACCACCAAGAGCGCTGGCAGAAGAGACACCGGTTTATCATCGTCCCCTGCCTGATACCCCTAGTTATGTGCAAACCTGCTGGCGTTGGACAGAAAGTGAATTGCCCCCAGACGACCGATCGTTTTCTGCTATTCTCTTATCTTTACTTGCTAGTCCCTCCATTGCCTCTAAGCGGTGGATCTATCGCCAGTATGACCATCAGGTCTTAAACAATACGGTCATTCTACCGGGGGAAGCAGATGCCACAGTCATTCGTCTGCGATCGGTTGTTAACTTAGACCATCACACCGATCTGGGATTAGCAGCCACAGTGGATGGCAACGGGCGGTATGTTTATCTTGACCCCTACGAGGGGGCACGGTTAGCAGTGGCGGAAGCAGCTCGCAATCTCAGCTGTGTGGGGGCAGAGCCCCTGGCAATTACGGACAATCTCAATTTTGGTAGCCCGGAAACCCCTGTCGGTTATTGGCAACTCCATGAAGCCTGCCGTGGTATTGCTGCTGCCTGTCGGGAATTGGGAACACCAGTGACAGGGGGCAATGTGTCTTTGTACAACGAAACGATCGATGACCAGGGTCATGCCCACGTCATTTATCCCACTCCTGTAATCGGCATGATTGGTTTAGTGGCAGACATCAGACAAACGGTAAGACAGGGTTGGCAACAGCCAGGAGATGTCATTTACTTACTGGGACGAGCGGATGCCAGTTTAGCGGGGTCGGAATATTTAGCTGGCAGAGGATTGATTACCGGCAGACCATTGGCGGTAGATATGCAGTTAGAAAGACAAGTGCAATCTGTCTGTCGTGCTTTGATCAAGCAGGGCATCGTGAAATCAGCCCACGATTGTAGTGAAGGCGGTTTAGCTGTGGCTCTGGCGGAATGTTGCCTGACTGGCAGTCTAGGCTGTACGATCGACCTTTCTATCTTACCCCTCTCCCTTTCTTCCCTGTCTTTATTATTTGGTGAAAGTCCTAGTCGTATCATTGTCTCTGTCAGTCCCGACCAGGAAGATGAATTGATTAACCATGTACAAGCCCATCTCGCCGGCCACTTCTATCGTTTGGGTACAGTCGCAGAACACGATCGGTTTGTCGTCCAGAATTTACTAGATGTCAGTCTGCCGCAGATGCAGGAGTCCTATTATTCTCTGCAGTGGGATTGAGAAAATCGCTCAGCCAAAATACAGCCGTGGCCAGCAGTCCTGCCAACAACCAGCCCCCCACCCCCAAAGGCAGCATACCCGATCGTCCTGTTTGTATCCACACCATTTGGAGGACAACACAAATTACGATTACTGCTAGCCAGGGATAAGACTGTCGCCAAGATAGCTGGCAAAAGCTACAAGCCAAGGCCAATAGACTAAAGTTAAACACTGTCCATGCCAAACTGACAGAACCGAAGCGAAAGGTAACTGCAGTTAACCCACAGATTGTGAACGTAGTAATTAGAAACTTTTGCCACCAACTCCTATCTAACAACTGCCCACTCACCGTAACAGCACCAGGAGCAACGGGAACAACCAACAGACACCATGACAAAAGCAAAGGCAGACAGATAGATGACCAAACTATCTGTACAGGTGTAACAGTGAGAAGTTTTAACCCGTTATTTATTGTCAAGAGTAATACCGCTGACAAACCAGTACTAAAATTGAGTAACAAGACATAACGAAACCGATCGATTGCCGCCCTACTATGTAGAATTGCCTTCTGTAAAAGCCCCAAGTCTGGTTTAGCTAAAACTATTCCACACCGTCTCTGTAACGCCGGGTCAGCTTCAGCGCTACTCACTCCTATTGCCACCTTAGCTATTAGTTCTTGGTCCAAAGAATTATCAGATACCAAGGCCGCATCTGTCGGCAAGACCACACCCTCAGCAAAATAATGCAAAGGTATGTCTATATCTATCTCCCCCTTCTCCCCATGCCACAAACCCCGCCACTCTATACTACTGTCAAATCCTTTAGACATGTCGTAGGTGTTGAGGTCAACCACGATCGTTTTTATTTTACTCAAACTCCACAATAGGAAAGGCGATCGACACTGTGCTTCCGATGACAAACTGCCCATAGCCTCTCCCAGGGAATATCGGAGAAAACCCTGCCAATGCCACGGTACAGAGATAGCCAGTAAAAGATAAACAACTGTTGTACTTGCTGCCCCCAGGTGCCAGACCGCCAAAAGGCAGACAATGACCAACCAGCCTCCTAGCAGGTAGTAAAAGAGGGGAAAATGCTTCCCCAAATTGGCATAGGCAGAAGGAGGGGACTTATAGGTCTTGACTACTACCCCCATTGCTTCCCCCGCTACTACCAAGGAGTTGTGATAGACCATATTGCTCTGTTCTGGTAGGGGAATGTCCATTGGCAAGGGAGCTGTTGTATCTTTGACCTGTATCTGCCAGCGGTTATGTTCTTCTCTTGCCACCTCCAAGTCCTTCAAAACTACTAAGCGAACATCCACATCTACTTCACTGCCCGGTTGCAAACAGATGATGTCCCCTGGTGCCAAACTCTTGCTAGGGATGAGAATATAACGATCGTCCCGTTTGACAATCGCCTTGTGGGAAGTAGACTTGTCCCCCTTGCTCCGCCTAGTGAGCACCCGATCGAACAACCAATGACCACTGAGCACTACACTCACCATGATGCCTAGGCGGCTCAACAAAATTGAGCGTAAAGGTGCCCAGGCTAGTAGGATACCCGCCAGAATTACCAGTATGAGACCAAATAACTTGCTGCGACGACCTTGGCGAATACGGCGGCGGGCAATTGTATAAGTGATGCCAGAGGGTTGGGACTGCAATACCTGAAAGACCTTGTCAAGTTCCCAATAGTGCCACCTGGACTGCATCGCTTACGTGACATTGGCACGAACTAGCTCTCCCTGGGCAGTGACGTGTAAACCACACTCCTTGTTATCCTCTTCCCACCACCATCTGCCTGCCCGTAAATCTTCCCCTGGCTCGATCGCTCTTGTACAAGGAGCACAGCCAATACTGGGAAATCCCCTGTCATGGAGAACATTGTAGGGTACTTGATTAGTTTTAATGTACTCCCATACTTCCTCATGACTCCAGCGCAAGAGGGGATTTATTTTCACGATCGGACGCTTGCTCACAGGTATCACATCATTTTCCACTACATCCATCGTAGCCCGATTGGGGGTCTGGTCTGCCCGTACCCCTGTAATCCAAGCATCTAGGTCTGCTAAAGCCCGGCTCAAAGGTTCAATTTTTCTGACATAGCAACAGGTCTTGCGATTTTCCACACTGTCATAAAAGAGATTAATACCCTTTTCTTTCACCATTTGTTCCACTGCCGCCCGATCGGGAAACATGATACTTAGCTCCATCTGGGGATAGCGCCTGGTTGCCTTTGCCATCAATTGATAGGTTTCTTCGTGTAATCTACCAGTATCAAGGGTAAAGGCTTTGAACTTGCCCAAACGGGACAACATATCAATCAGTACCATGTCCTCCGCCCCAAAGCTACAGGCAAGGGCAATCCGGTCGCCAAATTTGTCCACTGCCCATTGCAGTATTTCTACCGTTGATTTATCTGCTAGTTCCATTTACACCTTCACCTCTGGATTAGTAAACTTAGAGCCATCTGCCATTGTGGTATTGTTAAAAGTAGCATGGTTGAACTCAGTCCCGATCGTGCTAGCATCCAGTAAAATCGCCCCTGTCAAATTCGCCCCTGTTAGATTGGCACCAATTAAATTTGCTCGACAGAGAATCGCATCTGTGAGGTCTGCCCCCTGTAGATTAGCGTTACTGAGTTTTGTCCCCACCAAAATCGCCTCCCGCAAGTTTGCCCCCTGGAGATTTGCCCCGCTGAGATTGGCACGACAGAGATTAGCCTCCTGGAGATTCGCTCCCCGCAGATTGGCAAAAATTAAATCCACCTCTCGCATGGTTGCCTGTTGTAGGTTAGCCCCTTCTAGTAGCCCATAAATCAAATCTGCCGCCGAGAGATTGGCACCGCTCAAGTTTGTGTTTGTCAGATTAGTATTGCGCAGCACTGTCTCGCGCATATCCGCCCCTTTTAAGTCAGCACTGGTGAGGTTAGCACAGCGGAGGTTTGCTCCTACTAGGTTTGCTCCTGTCAAATCCGCTCCCGTCAAGTCTGCCCCAATCAGATAAGTACTGATTAGGGTAATGTAAATCATTTCCGCATTACGCAGACAGGCTTCCCGCAGGTCAGCATTGCTCAAGTTAGCCCCACACAGATTTGCTTCCTCCAGTTCCGCCCCACTCAAATTGGCGTAGACCAGATTGACACCTTCTAAGTAACATTGGGGGCACTTCTTAGTTGCCAACAACTTCTGCCGCAGGAAGTTCTGCATTGTATCCATAAGTAAGAGGAAGCTAAGTTACTGTATCTTTTTATATTAGCCCCTTTTAGCTCTGCTAGTACAGTGATTTGCTGATATTAACGCAGCGGTACAAAACCTGCTTTGGCAATTAGTTCCTGTCCCTTGGGCGTGAGTAACCAGTTGGCATAAAAGTCCCCCGCCTGGCGATCGAGGTTGTCTTCATCCCTGGTGATTACAAATAACTTACGGGTAATTGGATACTCCCCCGATTGAAAGGCAGTAATGTTGATAGAATTGCGTTCCCCAGGACAGCGAGTGGGGGGGATGAAAGGTTCGGTGTAGGGTTTGACATAGTTACCTCTGGTTCTCCCCAAAGGCAAGGTTTTGACCGTACATTGGGGAACTACCTCCGGCGCTGTGGCATAGTAAATTCCCCCCACATTCTTGCTCACCTCCCTTAGACCAGGAGTGGTACTGTAGACAAACTGTACATTGCTACCAAAATCCTGCTTATCCATTACGTATTCCCAAAAGAACTCCACCGTGCCCCCATCACTCAAGCGCCGTGAGTAGGGAGTAATCGGCAAATCAGGACCGCCTACCTCCCGCCAGTTGCGAATTTTGCCCGTATAAATATCCCGCAGCTCTGCTACCGTAATCCCCTGCACTGGTAAACTATGGTTAACTGCCACCACTAACCCATCGATCGCTACATCTAGCTGACGCAGTCTAAAGCCCCTGAGTTGTGCTCTGGCTTGTTCCTTGTCGTTAATCGAGCGGGAAGACTGGGAGAAAGATAACTGCCGGTCAATCAGCATCTGAATCCCCGTACCCGAACCTGGTGTTCGCCCGATCGGGTCTACATAGCGTAATCTAAACTGGGGATAGTCCTTGGTAATCTCTGGATCGACAATGGCACGAATCGGTGCCCAAGTAGTACTGCCGCCATAGTTGAAGGTTCCTGTTGGTACGCTACTGTTGCTTCCCGTATTGACAATAGGGGGAGTTTGCTGACTAGGACCAGTACGATCGCGCAATAACCACCATAGCCCCCCCGCCAGGCCTGCCGTGATCAGAAAGGAAAGAGCAAGGACGATCGTCTCATTGGTGCTGGTCTCTTTTGCCATAGTTGCTTACCGTAGAGGGACATAGCCGGCTTTAGCAATTAAGTCTTGACCTTTGGGAGTGAGTAACCACTCCGCGTAAAAATCCGCTGCTTGCCGATCGGGACTGTTTTCATCCCTCATAATCACAAACAGCTTGCGGGTAATAGGGTAATCCCCCGACTGAAAAGCAGCAAAATTAACAGAGTTGCGCTCCTGGGGACAACGACTAGGGGGAACCAAGGGTTCGGCGTAGGGTTTGACATAATTACCTTTCTTTCTACCTAGGGGCAACGTCTTGATACTGCACTGAGGCACCACTTCTGGAGCAGTAGCGTAATAAATGCCCCCTGGATTGTCACTTACCTTGCGGAGAGCAGGCGTAGTGCTATAGACAAACTCGACATTACTGCCAAAGTTCTGTTTACCCAACACATACTCCTGGAAGAATTCAACTGTGCCCCCATCCTGCGGTCGCCGCGAGTAGGGAGTAATTGGTAAATCTGGTCCCCCCACCTGCCGCCAATTGCGGATTTTACCTAAATAGATGTCCCGTAGTTCTTCCACCGTAATTCCCTCTACTGCCAGATTGGGATTAACCGCTACCACAATGCCGTCGATCGCTACATCCACTTCCCGCAGGCGAAATCCCCGTGCCTGTGCCCTTGCCTGTTCTTCATCCTTGACAGAGCGAGAAGATTGGGCAAAAGATAACTGGCGGTCAATCACCATGCGAATACCTGTACCTGAACCCGGTGTACTGCCATCGAGGGGGTCAAGGTAACGCAAGCGAAACTGGGGATAGTCCCTAGCAATTTCTGGGTCAACTAACGCCCGAATTGGTGCCCAAGTTGTGCTCCCACCATAGTTAAAAGTGCCCACCGGTAGGGTAGGGGGACTGGGAGCAGCAGTGCTAGCTGGGGGTGGAGCGAGACTCACTGGCGGATTGGGAGCCGCAGGAGCATTTGCCGTCTGGTCAGCAGGCTTGTTGAAGTTGAAGGAACCCCTGAACATCCACAGTAACCCCCCTGCTACCCCCAATGTGATTAGAAAGGAGAGGGCTAAAACGATCGTCTCATGACTTTTTTCTTGCTGCATGTAGCACCTAGGAACTCATAATTTCCAAAATCTTGCCTGCTACTTGTCCCCGCAGTAGTCTCTTCGCTCCCTCTAGTACCTCTTGGTCAGTGTATGCTTTAACAAAGTAGGCTTTTGCTCCCATCTTAGCAGCATTTTCAATGTGCACCCGCTTACCTTGGGATGTCAACATGGCAACAGGAATCCGACGCAGTTGTTCGTCTTTCTGTAGTTTTTCCAACAACTGGAAGCCATTCATCTGCGGCATTTCCACATCGGAGAAGATCAAATCGCAAGACAACCCACTGGTGAGTTTGTCCCAGGCTTCCTTACCATTGCGGGCTTCTTCCACCCGATACCCCGCCTTTTCAAAGGTCTGTACCAGAGCTTTACGCATCGTCACTGAGTCGTCTACCACCAGTACCGTTGTTGACTTGTCTTTATCTGCTACCTCCGTCTGTACTTGTTCATACTTCGGTATAGCGATCGTGCCTGCTGCAATGGCAAACAACTCCAATACATTACAAATTGCCATCACGCGACCATCCCCTAACACTGTCACCCCTGCAATCCCTGGCGGTTTGGGAGCTGGTCCCTCAATCTGCTTGATGACTATTTCAATTTCCCCTTCAAACTTATCAACTTGCAGTGCTAGGAAATTTCGTTCCGATCGTAAGACAATGATAGAAATAATGTCATCCTCACTGTGCTTGATGAAGCCTAACCTGCCAATCTGCCTATTGTAGAAGAGCAAGTCTTGCAAAGGACGGAATGTTAACTCCCTATCCCGCCACATAAAACAGGGTAACCCTTCTGCATTCTTGTAGACCTTGTCTTGGGTAATTTCTACCACATCCTCAAAGCTGTCAACGGGGAAGGCAACGCGATTGCGATTGCATATACAGACAATTGCTTTGGAAATAGACAGAGTCAGAGGCAGTCTAATTGTAAAAGTTGTCCCCTTACCGATTGCGGATTCCACATGAATCGAACCCTTAATAGAGTTTAACTGGGTAACTACTGCATCCAGACCAACTCCCCGCCCCCCTTCTTCATCCACCTCTGCCTTGGTGGAAAATCCAGGGCGGAACAATAAACTGTAGGTGTCTTGGTCAGATAATAGGGCTGCCTCTGCCCTTGTCAAGATACCCTTCGTGATCGCACTCTGTCTGACTTTCTCTGGGTTGATCCCTGCACCATCGTCAGATACAGAAATGATCGTTTCATTACCCTGGTGATAGGCTTTGACTGTAATCTTCCCTTTAGGCGGTTTCCCCAGGGCTATCCGCGTCTCTGGGTCCTCAATACCATGTACCAGTGCATTGGTGATCAGGTGGTTGATGGGTGTGTTTAACCCCTGCAAGATCACCTTGTCGATCATAGTCTCTCTGCCGGAAATTTCAATGTCTGCTTGTTTTTTCCGCTTTAATGCCAGGTCTCGCACCTGCTTCGGCAAACGATCGCTGATTTCTGAGAAGGGTTCCATCCGCACTTGTTTGAGGTCGTCCTCAATCTGGGCAGTAATAGTCCCTAGTTGGCGGCTGACTTGCTCTGTTTCATCAATCACAAACTCTACGTCGGAGGCTGACTCTTTTACCCTAGTGATTAGTTCAATAATGTCCAAGGCTAGTTCATTGAATTTGTCATGTTTATCCAAGTCGTTGGCAATGATCGAACTATGTTCCTGTTCCTGATGTCTGCTGTCAGGAGTGAGGGTTAAACCTCTGCGCTCTTCCTTGAGGTAACGATGACCCAGAGTTTCCTCTAGCCGTCGCTCCATTAGAGAACGGTCGAACTCATCTCTTACCTTCTGCGCTACATCGTTGAGTTTATTGATCTGATTAAACAAATTAGCCAGGGATGCTTGTAAACGCTGTTGGTCTTGTTGCAAAAGGTTGCGGTTGACAATCAGTTCCCCCACTAGGTTGTTCATATTGTCCAAATACCGAACATCTACCCTCATGTTTTGCACCATTGTCGATCGGGGGGAAGGTCCAGGGGGCGGTGTAATGTTGAGGGCTGCTTTCGCTGCCACGGGAGATGCAACTTCTGCTGCTTTAGAAGGAGAAGGAGGAATGCTACTCAAGAGGGCATCTAAGTCATCAAAGCTGCTAGGGACAGGGGCTGGTTCCTCCAGCAGGGCTTCTAATTCTTGCAATTGACTGGCATCTACTTCCTCCCCCAGGAGGGACTCTAATTCAGCAAACACATCAGAGGTTACCTGTGCTTCCATAAGCTCATCTTTTTCCACCATTTCAGCACCAGTATCTTCGCCTTCTGCTGTAGAGCTTCCTCCAAGTAGTTGCACCAAGTCATCAATGGCATCAGGCAGTTCTTCTTCTCGATTATCTGTGTTGAACAGTTGGATCAGAGTAATTTCTCCTTCATCATCCTCCCTAGTTATTGTCTCCTGAGAGAAAAAAAAACCTGATTCATCCTCCTCATCCCCGCTAAAGGTACTGGCAATTTCCTCTATCTCCTGTTCTTCCATATCGCCTAGTAGCTGGGATAGCTCTTCTTCTATGTCAGTTGGTTTTAAGGATTCCTCTGGCATGCTAAATAGGTCTGTAAATTCTACTACGTCGGTTTGTTGGTCATAGGCACGGATGTTAAAACCTGACTCTTCTTCTTGCGACTCTACGGTAGCAAAGAACTCTGGCATTTCTTGGATAGTAGTTACGTCTTCTTCAGGGGTACTTTCCTCTGCCGCTGCTTCTGGTAACAAATCCTCAAGGCTTACTTCCTCCATCAACTCTTCTGGTATCTTAGGCTCTGCTGTAACGGTCGCAAAGAACTCTGGTGCACCTTGTAAAATTGTCATGTCCTCCTCTTCGGAGTAGCCAATTGCCTCTATCTGTTGCTCTACTGTGCTAACCTCTTCCGTCTCCCCCTCTTCGATCGCAGCAAGTATATTGTCAATTTCCGACTCTGTTCCAGAAACAGAGGGTTCGTCTTCTTCCTCTCCCAGCTCAGCCAGTAGATCATCTAGCGGGGTTTCTGCTGTTTCTGGAGCTGTAACGATAGGCTCGCCTACTACCTCTTCAACTGCCTCAAAGACATCTTCTCCTGCTAGCTCTTGACCAGCGAATAAATCATCGGTCGTGCTCTCTGGTGTTTCTCCTACCGCTGCCACGCCAAAGATCTCTACTTCTGACAGTTCCTCAGTCACTAGGTCATCGATCGTGTGCTCTGGGGTTTCTTCTACCGCAGCCAAGACCTCTGCTTCTGCTGGTTCCTGTGTCAGTAGGTCATCGATCGTGCTCTCTGGGGTTTCTTCTGCCGCAGCCAAGACCTCTGCTTCTGCTGGTTCCTCTGTCAGTAGGTCATCGATCGTGGTCTCTGGGGTTTCTTCTACCGCTGCCAAGACCTCTGCTTCTGCTGGTTCCTGTGTCAGTAGGTCATCGGTCGTGTGCTCTGGGGTTTCTTCTACCGCTGCCAAGACCTCTGCTTCTGCTGGTTCCTCTGTCAGTAGGTCATCGGTCGTGTGCTCTGGGGTTTCTTCTACCGCTGCCAAGACCTCTGCTTCTGCTGGTTCCTCTGTCAGTAGGTCATCGGTCGTGTGCT